>CAYIEX010000012.1:0-20114 GCA_964362485.1 uncultured Methanosarcinales archaeon
TTAGATAATATGGAAATCTATGATTTCCTATGCAGAAAGAGAAGAATATCTCTTTCTTCAGTTTGCCTAAAAAATATCAATTATGCAAACTTCTCTTTACTTCTGGGGTCGAAGATTAGTGTCTAAGTTATAGTAAATTTTTGCAGCATGAAGACATTGTTCTTTGAATGGACCGTTTACGGTTTCCATGATGACTTTATCACGAGTTGAAGCAGAGGTAAAATAAAGTGGCGGCAAACTAGGAGACTCAAGAATAGCATTTTGCAAAATAGCGCTTGGTAGTAGATGTTCTAATATGGTAAACAGGTCACTGAGCTGAGTAATATCGGTATGCGCTACCTGATCTAGAATTATACGGGCAAGTGCCTGATCTTTTTTTTGGGTGAGACACTTTGAACTAAAGGGATGGAAATTGCTGTAAACTTGGAGTGCTTGGGCTAGGTAGCATTCAGGTTTGCGATTTTCTTCATGAATAACAAAAGGAGATTGAATTATGTCGCCATAGAACAAATTACTCATTAAATAATGTCTGACGATGTTAGTAACCTTCTCTTTTTCTGGACCAATATCATCATAATGAAAGCCATTCCCACCATAGAGATATTTTTTGTTCACAAGACCGATGATTTCATCGCGAATCTCGATATCTGGCGCTAAGACCCCATGGGGAAAATTGGCAGCGCGACCGAGAAGCTCATCAAGGCGTTCAATAGATAGAGCGCGGCTGGTCTGCTGCGTGTAGATGTTAAGAACATTGCGATAAAAATCTTCGTCTTTAAAGGCCTGACACCAAGTATACACTGTTTCATCAAATACGCCGTAGGACTTTTTGTAGAGATACATACCTATTTTTTCTTTGTGGATTGGATCAAAGATAAATTGGATTGCTGCAGGCATTGGTAGATAAAAATGAGGGTAGATTATAAAAGTTGTTACTACGGGATAGAAAAATGGAGGTTAAGGTATAGGTATTTAATGAGAGGGATATGGATATTTAATGGTAGGTGAGAAGTCTTGCTATAAATTGAGAGTGGATGGCCTTATTTTGACTATAAGAAGGATCGGCAGTGACAGAAACCTTTATAAATAACCTCCTTCCTTTACCCGCTAACCGTTAGAACTACCCTGAATTTTGTTCAGTGTTTGTAGGAGGTTTATGCTCATGGATAAAACGATTATTAAAAAAGCCCTCGAGGAGGTTGGCAAACAACCCAAAAAGAAGTTTGTCCAATCATATGATGTTATTATCAACCTCAAGAATATTAATATTAAGCAAACACCGCTTGATTTCTTTGTGACACTACATTATAATACAGGAGTTAAACCTAGAGTCTGTGCATTTGTTGATCAGCAACTGTATGATCAAGCTGTTAAAGTGTGCGATTTTGTGATTCGAGAGTCGGATTTTGCAAAATATGCAGCTGATAAAAAACTGGCTAAGAAACTTGCACAAGATTACGATTATTTTATTGCTCAGTCAACAATTATGCCAAAAGTAGCAGCAGCATTTGGTAAAGTACTAGGTACACGAGGAAAAATGCCTAATCCAAAACTGGGTTGTGTTGTCCCACCTAACGCAAATCTTGATATCCTTGTGAAGAAATTAGGAACGACCGTTCGTCTTGCAGCAAAGAAAGGAACAAATTTGCAAACCCGAATCGGCAAGGAAAATCAAGATCCTGAAGAAGTTGTGGATAATGTTCTTACTACCTATCAAAATGCAATTAAGCAGCTTCCAAGCGAATCACAAAATATCAAAGCAATTTTACTCAAGACAACGATGGGTAAACCGGTGAGGATCTAACAATGGTAAGTGAAACCAAAAAGAAACTCGTAAGTGGACTTGTTAAGGATATTAAATCCTACCCTATTGTTGGTGTTGTTAATATGGCGAACTTGCCCGCGCAGCAGCTTCAAAAGATGAGACGTACTCTTGGGAGCCGTGGTGTTAAAATTTCTATGGCTCGTAAGACCCTGGTTCAGCTAGCTCTCTCTGAATCAAAACGAGAGGGTATTGAAGACCTTAATAAAAAGGTAAAAGGAATGCCGGCACTTATTTTTGCCAAAGACAATCCTTTTGCGCTTTATGGTACGCTTCAAAAGAGTAAGTCAGAAGCACCTGCAAAAGCCGGTCAAGTGGCACCCAAGGATATTGTTGTAAAAGCTGGCCCAACCAACTTCGCACCCGGTCCAATTATTTCTGAGCTTGCTAGCGTAGGAATAAAAACCAAGGTTGAAGGTGGTAAGCTTGCTATTATGAGTGATACTACTGTTGCCAAAGAAGGTACTGTAATTACTCCTAAACTTGCTGAGACTCTTAAGCGGCTTGATATTAAACCAATGGAAATTGGTTTGGATCTTGTTGCTGTTTGGGAAAATGGTATGGTTTTCGATGCCAAGTATCTTCATATTGACGAGGCAGAGTTTGCACGTAATATTGCACAAGCTGCAAGCTGGGCAATCAATCTTGCTATTGAAGCTGCTTTCCCAACTTCAGAGACTACCGAACTACTACTTCAGAAGGCCTTTCGCGATGCCAAAGCTGTTGGTGTTGAAAGCGCCTTCCTTACTGAAGAAACCAGAAATGAAATTTTGGCTCGATCAGAGCGACAAGCTCAAATGGTTAAAAAAGAAGCCAATCTATAAATCACACGGAGGAATAAAAAATGGAATACATTTATGCCGCAATGTTGCTTCACAAAGCAGGTAAAGAGATTACTGAGGATCATGTAAAAGCAGTTCTTAAAGCTGCGCATGTGACTGTTGATGATGCTCGAGTTAAAGCACTTGTTGCTGCTCTTGCTGGTGTTAACATTGAAGAAGCTATCAAGAAAGCTGCTGTTGCTGCTCCAGTTGCCGCACCAGCTGCTGCACATGCTGCACCTGAAGCCAAAAAAGAGGATAAGAAGGAAGATAACAAGAAAGCTGAAGAATCTGCTGCTGCAGGTCTTGGCGCACTCTTTGGCTAAGAGTGTTTTTTGTTTTTTCTTATTTTTATGTGAATTATCATGGATCAATCAACATCGGATAAAGCTGAACTAACTGCTCTTTTTCGTGAAAAGAAGAAGGAGCTAGCTCAAGTGCGATCCGAGTTGAATAATGCTCTTCGTAAAAAAGAAGATACCTTCCGAGAAGTTAGGTCCATTCGAGATAAAATTAAGTCTCGTTCTGAAAAAATTAAGACACTCAAAACGGAGCGTAATGCGCTTACAGATGAAGTGAAAAAACTTAAAGAAGAACGAGAAAAATTAAACTCTGCAGTTAAGGAGCAAGCCGTACTTCGTAAAGAAGCGGATCAAAAAAAGCAAGAGTTAGTTGGTAAATATGATGCTCGCTCAGATCCTTCCAAACTCAAAGCACGCATTGAGCAGCTAGAGCGTAAGATGGAAACAGAAGTGATGCCTTTTAGTAAAGAAAAGGAGTTAACAAAAGAGCTTAAAGATCTTAAGATTCAGTATAAGAAACTATCCGAATTAGGACAGGTTTGGGATGAAATTCACAAGGCAAGTTCTGATTTTTCAAAAGATAGACGCAAAGCTCAGGAATCTCATGAGAGCGTTCAAGAAAAAGCACACGCATCTCAGGAAAAACATGAGTTGATCAATTCACTTTATGAGGAAGTAAAGAAGTTGCGGGAACAAGAGAAACCACTCTCCGATAAATTTTCTTCTGAGAAAAGGATTTTTGAAGAGATGAAAGTTAAAGCTGATGAATTGGGAAAACAGGTAAGTGAACTTGCAAAACAATGCGGTGAAGAGGAAGATCGGAGCTTTAAGGCAAAAGTCTATGAAAAGACTGAAGAAGTCAGAGATAAAATCAAAAAGGGTAAAAAACTTTCTACAGAAGATATTTTGGCATTCCAAGCGCTCGATGATAGGGATTAGTTATAGATCGGTGTTTTCTATTTTTCCATATTTTCAATAGTGTCTTCTAAGCAGAGGTGAGGGATAGGTATTATTTGTTTGGGTTCTTTGAGAATGTTTTTGAGAATCGGGCCTATGGGATCTTGTTCAAAGATCGTTCTGGTTAGACGTGATTCCCAGTAATGAAATACGAAAGTATCATAGGTTTTACCCGGTAGACCCTTAATCTTACCTTTTTCAAAGCAATGGACACGGAAGCGGCCAAGCCCAGTTTCATCTTCCCAGACGGCGATTCTGAAGCTTGCAGGAAATGGCTTTTCACTTGGTGGGATTTTTGCGGGGACAAGGCTGTGTTCGTTCATGAGTTTTGAGTAGATGGTATCAAACATCCCTTCCTCAGATGGTACACGAAATCCGTAATGAATAATCATTGTAGGAAAAATGGATCCGAGATTTATATAGATTATGCAAAAAATGAGAATCCATTTTTTAAAGTGCTTGCAAAATTATCCCATAATGACTCAGTATCATGATAAACTTATGGCACTCCTTGATGAAGGATTGCAAACGATTGTTTCAGGTGTCCCTTACTTATTTAACAACGCCGGAAATAGTCTTTCTCCACAAGATCGTTCTCAGCATAGAGTTGGTTACTACCAATGGCTTGACCGCGACCTTTCGAATGCGCAGCGAGGAAGGGTGGCGTTTGATATTGCCTATACCTTGTTAGATCAACTTCCCGGCAAAACACGCGAGGCGCTTGAGAGAGTACGGAATCCGGCGCTGGAATTACTTGTTTCAATGTTTGATGAACAAAAGGATAAGGTACAGTATGCACGTGCTCTCAATTTAACGTTTGGATTTGGTGATACAAGAGAGAACCCCCGTAGAATGCTTGGGGTGTTTAAGGCGATGATGTTTTTGCATACACTTTGTGAGCATCCAGAAATTGGTGGAAAGATGACGTTAACTTCAGTGTACATTCCTCATGTGCTATTTCAAGAACGAAAGTTGACTCTCAAAGAGATCGCGTCTGTTGTGGGAGGGCAGATTCTCGAGCATACTCCCGAATTGCTCGTGCCACTTCTGCAAGATGTTCCTCATTACATTCCCCGCTTAGATAATCGTGATGTCAAAATGGGTTATAATGTGCGAATTGCGAACAATGAAGAATTTATGAGACGGTATGAGGATCAAGGAGTAAGACGGGAGATTTTGTATTCTCTTCATGAAGCATTCTGTATTATAGGAAATGGTGCTACAAAATATGAAAAAAATATCCGACAACTACAAGAATTTTCTTGTGCATCATTATATTACTCAAAGATACAAGAATTGTTTTTGAATTATCGAATTAATCAAGCACTTTATGCACTAGAGCATGATAAACCATTTCCACGCAAAAAATTGGGATTTAACGCTAAAATTCAGCGCAGGGAAGCGGGATTTGAAGTGATTAATGAATTTAGAAAAAGTACTGTAACTTATCATAAAGGAGATCCCTACTTACCGACAAAAAGACTCTATCCTATTGCGGTTCATCAATTGCACAAGATTTGGCAATCGGCAACGGAACTAACTTCATCAGAACCAACTACATCGATGAAAAAGGATTGAAGGTTTTGAATTTTACTTTTTATTTTTCTCAAGACGTTCCCGTACAGCTCCTTTTAATAATTCTTGCTGCAGTTTTTGCCGATCAATTTCACGCAACCACATCAGTCCAATTTTTATCATTATACGGTTGAATTTGTCGGAGACTTTGTATTTTTTTTCATACAGGTCATAATCAATTAATCCCATCCCGCGCATAGGAGTAAGAATACGATCATAGAATTGTCGCTTATTATAGGAGATAGATGAAGTTCGATCAAGTGGAGATCGGCCTGGCTCACGAGGCATGAGTTTTCCTTCGTGCAGCTGCATGGCAAAGACTCCCATCTCAGTTTTGCCAATAGCGCCACCATTTTCCATCATATATTTCATAAGCATTTTAGCGACGACTTCTTGTTGTTCGGTTGCAAAAATTACTTTGAATATGTCATCAGGAAGATTGTCTTGATCAAAAAGGATAACCATGTTTTTGGAGCGGAATGACCAATATATAAATATTACGCATTTGTATACTGGGATATGAATGTTTTACCCCACTATTTGTTATTGAGTAGTGATTATTTATTGGAAATCTTTAAGAAGTAATCCTCATTTAAGCTCAGAAATGACACGTTTTGAAAACAAACTATCACCGGAAGTTGGACTTATTGAAGCCCAAATGGCACTGAGTAGAGTTTACTCCGATAGGGCAAATTACTATGGGTGAAAAATAGGTTATGATATTGTCCTGTGTGGTGGTGCAGCAAGCCTTTTAGGTATGCATAATATTTCTGACGATGCTGGTTTTCCAGTAGTTTCCACGGCGGCAGGGATTATTGGACTCGTCCTTCTGGCTAAAGATATGATTAGTTGTTGGTATAATCATCGTGTTTCTGCAGAGCACGAACATAATGCTACTTCTGATGTGAAACGCCTTGAAGATTTCATCGTTTAAGTCGATAGTCTTTTAAATAATAAGTAAATTCTACTTCTTGGCGGGGTGGGAGAGCGGTCAAATCCGCTACCTTGAGGCCACTATGTGTCAAACGGGTAGTCCCTTAGTGGGTACGCGTGTTCAAATCACGTCCCCGCCACTTTTTGGTTTTGTTGTGTTCTTGTGAGAATGGAGAGAGCAAATAAACTTTATCTAGGAGGAATATTACTATTAGCCTCGCCACTATGGTACATTACCTATGGTGCAATTAAACATGAGATTACTGGACGAGATCAGCTGGTAGAAAGTTACATAGATTATGTCATTAAGACGGAACATGAGAACTTGGAGAAACTAGGTTTAGTGCAAGATTTTCCACCATATCATTTTGGATGGAGTTTTCTCTATGGTATGGTTACTAATTCAAATTCGTTTTCGTTTCGTGGAGAGATATATTTTCAAAGTGGAAAACTTACTACAAAAGAAAATAGAAGCCGTGGTAATCTACCCGATCATGAGTTTCGAGACCTCCAAGCAGTTGTACGTCACGAATTAGTGCATACCTGGGCTTATCAGCACTGTGATGTGCTTCCTAACCAAGGAGAAATTTTAGTGGAAGAAGGTTTTGCCTATTTAATGAGCTTTCAATCAGATTGCTCAGATATAAAACTAGAAGTTAATGGATCTGAGGAGCATGACAAGTCAGAAGTAGGACACTGTCTTGTGAAAGACATCTATCGCACTCATAGCGTAGGGGGGATATGTTATGCGTTACGCAATGCACCAACGGAAGAGGAGATGAATGACCTTCCAGGATGGCAGAAAAGAACGCTGGATATGTTGCAGCGGAGAGGGGATTAATTAGCTTCTTTTTAGTAGTTACCAAGGAAAGTTTTTAAAGTTTGTATAACCTGAAAGATTAATGGAGCAAGTAAACCCATTACAGCAACTACTTCAATCTGCTTTACGTGAACGAGGCTATGAGTTAATTCGGACTCTTTCTGCAGGAAGTCATGTTAGCGCATCAAATGCAGAAGTATGGCTCGCGAACTATAACGGAAATGGAGGAGTAGCAGAGCCAGTTGCATTGAAACTATTTTCCCGATTACACATGGGTGCTTTGGCAGTACATGATTCTCACAAACTCAAAGAATTAGGTCAGCGTGAAATTGATATTACCAGTGTAATAGATCACCCTAATATACCACGTCAGATTGCAAAAGATTCGTTTGTGCTTTCGGGTGTTGCTCATGTTGATTTACTTGCGATGCAATATATTGATTCACCTAATTTACAAGAACGCCTCGAAGAGCGTCGTATCATCAATGAACAGGAGGCGAGAACAATTTTAGGTGATGTTCTCTCTGCGCTTCAGTATGTTCACACTGGACTTGATCAGCAGGTTTTACACCGAGATATTAAACCATCCAATATCCTCTTTGGCGATAATAAAGCATATTTATTTGATTTCAATTTCTCACAAGTAGGTGAGCGATCCGTCTCGTTTACGGTTATTAATAATTATGGATACTATCCTGCAGATGCATATTCTGGTCGGCAAACTGCAAGTCAGGATCTTTGTGCTTTAGGTAACGTCATTATTGCCTGTAGTGAAGGTGTTGATATTGCTGTGATACGTGAAAAACAAAGGAAGGGAGCCCTTGATGCTGTTGATGTGGGATCATTACGCTTTTCACCAAAGTTACAATTATTTTTACGTAAACTCACTACTAGTAATCCCGCGCTTCGCTATCAAAGCGCGAGTCAAGCCCTAACAGATTTGCAAGGATTAGACAGATTATCAGTGAGTGACTTGGGTGCTAAAGTTGGAACTATAACTCGTGATCCACAAATAGAGAAAACATTAGAACAACTAAGAAAAAGTGATAGAATCTTTGACTACAATGTCCCTGCCACTGTATTGAGTACGTATGATGACACAGCACTATTGGAACATCTAGAGCGAGTCTATGATCAGGAAAAATTTGTTATCTCTGATTCTCGTGAAGTGGCAAAATATGCCCGTCGCCATGATTGGGTTGTTATGAAAGAATTATACAATACGGCAGTTACACTCGTGAAGCCGAGCACAAAAGGGAAAGTTGTGGGGATCGAGGAAGGAATTCAAGTGGAGTTCGAAGGAGATTTTGAGAAATCTAATGATACAGACCAATATTCAATCCAAAATGAAAGGACAGTGAGTCCACTTGAGCTAAAGATATACCAGAAGAAAACAGGTAGGTTTAGTAGTACTAAGTATGAAGAACCATTGGGCGCCGATGTATGTCCACCGGGAAAAGGTGATAAAGTTATTTATGTGGGACAACCGATTAATAATAACCAAATAACTGTTCCTGATGGGACGGAAGGAATTATTGGTGACATCAAGGTTAAGAATGGCGAAAAGCAACTTAAAATTGTGTGGAAAGATGGACCGGGTCTTTATGAAGCGTCGGCACCGCTCTATTGGAATTTTAAGTGTCAAGAGGTAGAATTAGTTATTGTCAATCGCATTAATTTTAAACAACTCTATGAACAGAGTCGCAGTGGTACTGTAGAAAAAAAATGAGTCGTATCGTAACAAAAATAGGGAATCCAAATCTTTTTATGTACTTATAACTTAATATCCCCATGACCACTCGTTTTACGCTTACGGCTTGTGCTGATGAGATCGAACAACGATTTAGCAAGATTAGTGATGGACAGTGGAAGCCTAACTACAATATCTCTGCTGGGCAGCTTGTACCGATTATACTTAATGAAGAACCACTCCGAGTGGTTCTTGCCCGCTTTGGTTTTATTCCGGAATGGGCACCCAATGAAAAAATTGGCTTAAAGTTCCTTAATGCCAAGGCAGAAGATTTGATGGAAATTCCAACGTTGAAAATTGCCATGAAATACCGACGTTGTTTAGTGATTGCGGATGGATTCTATGAGTGGCAACGCATCCGTCGCGGGAAGAAACCATTTCGAATTATTCTGAAGAAAAATAGGATTTTCGGCTTTGCTGGGATGTATAATGTGTGGAAAGGAATCTATACCTTTTCTATTATCACCACAAAACCGAATGCAGTGGTTTCTAATATTAGTGATCGTATGCCCGTGATTATTCCCAAAGATAAAGAAGACGCATGGCTCTATGGTGAGCGTGGAAAAGCTCTGCGGTTACTGCAACCCTATCCGGCAAGCAAAATGAAATCGTATGAGGTGTCTTGGGAGGTTAATTCCGTGAAAGCAGAAGGAGAAGATTTGATCCGTGGTTTGGAGTAGGATTGGAAAACGGATGATGTGAAAATACTTCGTGACCCCGATACTGACGATTCTATAGTAGTACAACGCTAGAAAACAAGCTAGGCCCCCAAAACCCTAAAGCTTTATAAAAAAATACCCTCTCTTGCGTACTATGGCTGTGGATTGGAACGCGATTCAAACAAAATGGCAAGAAAAGTGGGCACAAGCTGAGCTGGGAAAAGCCTCCGTTCACAAAAATAAAGAAAAATTCATGATGATTTTTGCCTATCCTGGCATTTCTGGGTACCTTCATGTTGGGCATATGCGAGGGTTTACGTATACTGATACTATTTGTCGCTTCGAGAGGATGCAGGGTAAGGAAGTTCTCTTTCCTGTTGGAACACATGCATCTGGCAATCTTACGATTGCGTTTGCAAATAAAGTTAAGAATAAGGATCAAAAGTGGATTGAATATTTACAAGCGAATGGCTGCTCTGAAGAACAATTGGAGAAGCTCACGACACCTGAAGAAGTTATTCGCTATTTTAATCATGTTTACGTTCACGATTATTGGAAGAAGTTTGGATTTTTATGTGATTGGGATCGATTTACATCAACATCATGGCCAGATTACGAAAAGTTCATTCAATGGCAATTCAAGAAATTACAGGAGAAGGATTTGCTTATTCAAAAACCATACTTTGCGACCGCGTGTGTCAATTGTGGACCTGTTGCTGTTGATCCATCGGAAACAGATATTTCTAAAGGCGGAAATGCCGAGAAGCAGGAATATACGTTGTTGAAGTTTAAACTTCGTGATGCTTTTTTAGTTGCAGCAACACTTCGCCCTGAGACGATTTATGGACAAACAAATTTGTGGATCAATCCTGATGGACGCTATGTACGCGCTGAAGTGGAAGGAGAATCATGGATTATGAGTTACGAGTCTGCAGAGAAACTAGCATATCAAAAAGATAATGTTGTAGTAAAAGAAGATGTACGAGTACAAGATATACTAGGAAAGAAGGTTGCTGCTCCTGGTGTTAATAGAGAGATCTTTGTTTTTCCGGCATCATTTGTTGATTCGCAGGTTGGGAGCGGCATTGTGACATGTGTTCCAAGTCACGCACCGATGGACTGGATGGCACTCCAAGATTTGAAGAATGATAAAATCCTTTGTGATCGATTTGGGATAATAATCCAAGATGTGTGGGATGTTCACCCGATCTCAATTATTACTGTCCCAGGCTTTGGTGATCATCCTGCAGGTGAAATTTGCTCTCGCGAAGGAATTGAAACGCAACACAATGCGGAGAAACTAGAAGAAGCGAAAAAAGAGATTTACAAAACAGAATTTCATACTGGAGTAATGAAAGAAAATTGCGGACTCTATGCTGGAAAGCGAGTAGAAGAAGCAAAAGAACTGGTCAAGGCGGAATTATTGGCAGCAAAACAAGCTGATGTGTTTTATGACTTAAGTGAAGAAGTAATATGTCGCTGCGGTGGAAAAGTTGTTATTAAAAGAATCGATGATCAATGGTTCATTAAGTATTCTGATCCAGAGCTAACGGAGCGCAGTAAAGAGCAGGCAAGGGAAATGAAAATTCTCCCAAAAGAATATTATGATAATTTACCTTCTACACTTGATTGGTTTTCAGATCGTGCTTGTGCTCGATTAGGTAATTGGATCGGCAGCAAACTCCCATTCGACCAAAAATGGACAGTTGAACCAATTTCTGATTCTACGCTTTATCCAACGTATTACATTGTTTCCAAGTTTGTGAACAATGGAACTTTGAGAGTTGAGGACCTTTCTGAAGAATTTTTTGATTATGTTTTACTGGGGCAGGGCCAAGGTAAAGAAAAATGGAAAGCTGTTCGTGAAGAGTTCAATTATTTTTATCCGCTGGATTTCAATTTAGGTGGGAAAGAACATAAGACTGTACACTTCCCCGTTTTTATTATGAATCACGTAGCAATTTTATCAGAAGACAAATGGCCGCGAGGCATTGTTGTTAATTGGTGGGTTACTGGTAAGGGCAGCAAGATCTCAAAAAGTAAGGGTGGCGCTGAACCCATTCCTGATGCAATGAGCAAATATGGGGTTGATGCTATGCGTCTTTATTATGGACACATTGGATCACCTCATGTAGATGTTGTGTGGGACGAAACGGTTGTTTTTAATTATAAAAATGCACTTGAGAGAGTATATAACTTGGTGCAAGAGTTGAAAGCACTTGAAGGAAAACAGAAAGCCATTGATGCATGGATTGTGTCGCGCGCGTATCACCATCTGAAGTCTGTTAACGAGGCAATGAAGGAGTACAATGTCCGTGAAATGGCCTCAGTAGTATACTTTAGTATGTATGATGATTTGAGGTGGTATGTCCGCCGTGGAGGGGAGCATCGAAAAACGATTCAGGAAATTGTGAGCATTTGGGCGAAGATTATGTGTCCATTAACTCCTCATCTTGCTGAAGAGATTTATGAGAGTAACGAATTGGTCTCCATCTCACTGTGGCCAGAATTTAGGGAGAATAAAATTAACCGACGTGCTGAAAGTTGTGAGGAACTTGTCCGAGAGACAATTGAAGGGATGCGAAATGTATTGAAGCTTGCTAAAATTGAGAAACCGCAAAAATATACTCTTTTTATTTCAGCAAATTGGCTTTATAGTTTGTTTACACTGATTAGTTCTGAGTTGAAGGTTACTCGAAATGTAGGTGAAATTATGCGCAAGGTTTTGGAGCAGGAGCAGTTCAAAGGACAGGATGTTAGTAAAATTGTTCTTGGTCTTGTTAAAGACCCAGCGAAAATCCCAACACTTGTGACCTCGCAAGATGACGAGTATAAAGCAATGAGTGAGGCAGTCCAGTATCTGGCAGCGGAGTTTGAGTGTAGTGTAGAAGTTATCCGCGCAGAAGATAGTGAGAATCCAAAGGCGAAAAATGCGACTCCAGGTAAAGTAGGTATTGTGGTGGAGTAGTGAGAAACAGAATACTAGACCTCTAAATTCCGCAATAATTGTTATACTTTGTTTGCAATGCCTTTTATTAAATCGCTAAGATATCGTCCAGCGTTTACAAGATCAGAAGTATGAAAATATCTTAGATTTGGATGAGTATATCCTTCTTTTAATAATTCATATGTTGCACCACCAATTACTTCATCATAGAGTGCTACAACAGGAATTCCGCCTCCCCAATGAGGATACCTTCCACCTTGGGCTGCACAATCCTGAATTTCTTGTTTCGCTTGCAGACCACCTGAAAACGCAAGTAAAATATTGGAAATGTACTTAAAACGGGAAGACTCATCACCCCATTTGTCACCAACGTAGACAACTCGATTCGTGTTCGCCCATGGAAGCGTTAAGCCTTCACCACACATTAGGCCATTCGTTCTGATACCCTTTGCTGCGGCTATCTCATACGCTTCCCATACCCCTCCGTATCGTGTTCCACCAGATGTTATTTCAATTCGTGAAAGTAGCTCTGCTGGAAGGCCGTAATCTAATACTTCTTTTAGTACCTGACGAAAGATAGGATAATTAGTAAAAGCTCCAGAAGTGCTGGCAAAACCAATATTAATTATTTTCCTTTGATGAAGGTCTCGATCAAATTCATCAAACTCGGTTGTATCTCCAAAAAATTGCCTCTGACCTGGCATCATGTTGGCATTTGTAAATGCGATAACTTTTTCGAGCGAGGGGAGGATAATTTTCCCCCCTTCGAAAGTGTTGATCGCTTCAGATCCACCCTCCACATCAAAGCAGAGTACTGGCTTTTGTTGCCGCGCTATAACTTCCGTCTCTGCTTTCGCTCCTTTTCTTCCACCCAAAAGGTAGGCAATATCAGGAAGGGAACCAAAGAGATTTACATGTTCGGAATAATCTCTTCCTTCAATACCAAGATAATGCATTCGTGGAAAATTAGCAGGTAGATGTTGAGCTACTTGTTTTAAATCCCAAAGACCTATTTCAGGCATTATGCCGATGGATAATTTACGCTTAGCAATTGCGGCAAGATGAGCATCAGCGATATATGTCCAGTGTGTAGCACCATGAACAACACCATCAAAAATATTTGAAAGATCATTTACTATTCTTGTAGCAGCCGCCTTTTGTTTGTTAATAACAGTAGGATCTTTTGTAGCAGTGGGACCGGAAATACTTGCGAATAGATTTCCACGACGAGGTTTAAGGCCTAATATTTTTTGACGATCAAGACCCACTTTGCCATAACCAATACTTTGTGTTAATAAAGGTTGAAGACGATCTGCCCAATTGGGATTTTGAATGTAAATTCTCTCAGCAAATCTGCTTAGCAAACCCATAGCTTCTTCGGGCTCCATTTCGAGAGTATTTCCGTAGGCCGAGGTTGTGATCATTTCGATTCAAAAGTGAACCACTCTATTTAAATGTTTTTATGTTTGTCCCCCGAGAGTAGTTTCTCTTGAGGGGTGTCATTTAAGTATCACAATCTTTATATTGACGATGTTTCTGGTAGTTTAGATGACTGAAACAATTCAAATGGTAATTGGCGAATGCCGTTATGATATTACAACTGCTATAGTGTCACCTTCTCAACAGATTACTGCTGGACAGTCACCTGCTCAACAAATAGAAACAAGAGTGGGTGTCAATGGTGAACTTCTTTTTTATTGTACTCGTATACCTGACCAAGCGTATTCCATTGTGGAGTGGCCTGTTGAAGGTACGAAGACACAGCGACATTATCTACAGGAACTCGTGACATTTCATCGAGAAGTCTCTAAAGGAGGATACGCCTCAATTGAGAACCGGGGTCTGCCAGCAGGGATTTATGGGAAGAAAATTGGTGAGAAACTTTTGGATCTTTGTGCTCTTGATGGAAATCTTGATGAGGTGGTGAATTTACCAGTGCTCAGAAAATCAAGACTACTGAGTGTTTATACTCCATTTCTGGCCTTTGCGATGGCGGATTTTTATGGGCCGAAAGACCGTTGGTCTTCGGTAACGGGAAGGCTTAGTGTTACATCGGTTCATAATGTCGCAAAGCCCCTTGCAACACTTGTAGAAAGAACGGCACGAATAAAAGCACCGGCAGACGATCTGGCACTTTTAATTGAAGAGGCTGGCTGGCCAGCTCAATAATACTTCTGCCCAGTATTTATTTTTATTACTTGAAGGGAGTATTTCTAGTAAGTTTTATAAATAAAATTCGATCGGAATAGAAGGATTGCTATGTTTATTACAAAATTGGAAGAAACATTCGATGTAACAATTATCGGCGGCGGCGTTAATGGCCTCGCAACAGCACGCAGGATTAGCGAGACGAGACCAGATTTAAGTGTCTTAGTGTACGAAAAAGAGAAATACTGTAATGCGGAGCAGTCCGGCCATCATAGTGGGTCTGGACATGGCGGCTGGGTGTATAAACCGGGAAGCCTCAAAGCGAAACTCTGCGTTGAAGGGAATCGCATGCTTGCTGATTTTTGCAAACGATACGGTGTGGGAATACATCACAGCGGAAAGTTAGTCGTAGGCAAGCAACGTGCTGAACTTGAATTTTATTTGAAACAAGGCCAAGAGAATGGAGTCGAGGGATTAGAGATTTTGGATTCTACTGGTATCAAGGCTTTCGAAGCGAATGTCGTTGCACCCTATGCACTTTTTGTTCCGAATGCGTTTGCAATTAATGGTGGTGCATACTGTAAAGAACTTGAAAGTATTGTCAGAAGATCGGAGGCAGTGTTGTTTAAGTCTGAAAGAGTAGTAGGCTTAGAAAAAGCGGGTAAGAATAAAGTTTTGGTTACGGTTAACTCTTTTGAAAATGGGGAATATTGTTTTGAATCGAGTTGGGTAATTAATGCTGCTGGCCTGTGGGCAGATGATGTTGCGCGGTTAATTAATCCACATTTTCCTTATCACGTACACCCTATTCGAGGAGAGTACATGACTTTTCGCAAAACTGCTCGTGATGACCTTTTTATGAATGGACTCAATGTGTATCCTGTCCCTCAAGTTGGGTTTAGAGATGCACAAGGCAGAGAACAGCGGGTAGCAGGAACACATCTATCACCTACATTTAGTGTTGATGCTCACGGCCACGCTGCAGTTGGCAATATAGTTCTTGTTGGTCCAAAGGCACGGCCGCAAGCTGATCGTTCCTATTATGGTAGTGTTGAATCAGCACCTGCAGAGTTTTTATCTGATTTGTGGTACTTTCCCCAGCTCCGCGAGGAAAATCTTCAACCAGACCAAGTCGGGGTGCAGGTGAAATTAAATGAAACTGACGACTTTGTTATTGAGCGTGATTCTATTTGCGACCGAGTCATTCACGTTATCGCAGGATCACCTTCATTAACTAGTTCTCTTGCGAATGCAGAGTATATTGTGGAGAGGTTGATGCGCTGATGACACAGAACCCACGTGAAGCAAGGCTCGTGGACCTCTTACATTTAAGAGGTGATGATCTTACTGACAACAATGATCCTCTTTCAGCGTTTAAGCGGTATGAACAGTTTCCTTATGAAGCATGGGCACCAAATCAGGTGCGTGTTGAATTTGTCACCCGCTATGCCCAAGGCGAGAGACTTCTTGATATTGCTTGCGGTGGAATTCCAGTCACTATAGATGTCATGGGATTGGATAAAGTAGGAATGGACATTTCACCTAAGGCGTATGCTATGGGAAAGGGTCATTTTGATTCATTTTATCTGGTTGACTTTGAAGCGACAGCTATTCCAACCTTGCAGCAGACTGGACAATACGATACAATTGTAGCGTCCGAGTTTTTGGAACATACGATTCGACCAGCTGCAGTACTGCATAAAATGAAAGCGCTCATGAAAAAGAAGGGAAGACTGATCGTTACGGTTCCATCCGGTGAGAGTCTGGCTATGCAGGTGGACAAAGCTCTTCATGCTGGTGAATGGGGACGCTTTGAAGTATTTCATAAAAATCATATCTCACTATTATCACAACCGGAATGGGAAGCAACATTTGAAAGAGTAGGTTTACAAATCGATGTATTTGATTTTAGACCAACCGATATAGTTGAAGGTTTTCCAAGTGAGAAGGTGCCGTTGTGGAAGACTATTTGTGGTTTGAACACGCAGTCCATGGCACATCAGTATATGTACGTTTTAAAGGAAAGATAGAGATGTTTGGAGACACCATGAAACAATATGAAGATATGATACGATTTCCATGTAAAATCCCTAAAGAAGGGCAATCAGGTTGGAGAATTGAACAGCGTTGTGTTCCAGCGCATTATATCGAAGGCGAAGCAGTTATGGGTATTTACGGAACTGGATTTATTGCTCTTGCACCGAAACTTACTCGAGAGGGGATGGCCTCACATGGTGGATGTGGAGGGATTCAGTTTGAAGTCGCAGGATATAGTACAGAACTTATTGCAGGCAATTCTGATCAGGAATCAACTTCAGAATTAGAAAAAGTAGGGTTGTTATGGAATTGGGTTGGAAAATTAACCATGCCACGCGTACAATTAGACGGTACGCTTTCGCGGATTATGCTGTATCCACCAACCCCCAAAGATCCTCACTCAAAAATTAGTATTGATTCAGAATTTAATGAACCAGAAGTGTCTAGTCTAAAAGTTGATGCGGCATCCCAGATTCAGAAATCTCTTCAAGGTATGCTGCTGCTTTATGATATGCATCGAGCAATGGCAGCTCCCGAACGGATTAGTGTCGAGATAGGGATGATTTGTGCGGAATTAATGCCGACATTACTTGAAGCTTTGCCAGAGGAGTACCCGTGGACTAATAGCATAAAGCTTTTTGAGCATAGCCAAAGAGTGGCCCATAGGTTGGCAGAGCTCTCGGGCAATTATACGGGATTAAATCCATTGTAGGTTTTAATTGTTTTTTTCATTTTTACCATTTTTTTACCCGAATGTAAAAGTGTAGGCCATGAGTCCTTTCGCTGCTCTGATTTCAATATCGTGTGTCCCATACTCGCTTTCGTTGACAAGAGTATAAAGGTCGAAGTCTTTGATGGTCACAGTGCGATATTCTTTGCCATCAAGCAATAGGGTAAGAGTAGTCGGTTCTTGAGAACCCGCGACGATGTTAATCGTTTTTGCAGTGTAGGTGAGATGGATCGTACCGCTTTTATCAACCAGTTCCATGCTGTCGGGGTGATTAAACCATGTTCCACTAAGATAAAATGAATTTGCTTCCCGGGATTCGGGCAGCACATATTGTACTTGTTTTTCCGGTTTCCATTTCTGCGTATTACCGAGCTGTCCGCGCTCAAATTTATATCCAAAATAAAGTTCCGGTGTACCAATGCGGCCGAAGTTTGGGTTTTGGATGGTACTCACAAGATCATGTTCTACAGTTTTATTGAGATTAAGAACTTGCTTTCTTTCTTGCAATAATTCTTGAATTTTTGATTCTGTCTCTTGGTACCCACCTTCACCAATATGATGATATACAATGTAGCCATCAATGTCAATGAGATACTTATGAGGCCAGTATTGGTTACGGTAGGACCGCCATATTTGATAATCATTGTCTTGGACGACAGGATACTTGACACCGTACTTTTCAATTGCACGCTGAACATTGGCATAGTCTTTTTCGAACGCAAACTCAGGGGTATGTACACCAATAATGAGCAGACCGTCATCACTATATTTTTCATGCCATGCGTTAAGGTACGGAAGAGTTCGCTGGCAATTGATGCAGGAGTATGTCCAAAAATCAATAATAATTATTTTTTTGCCTATATTTTCTTGAAGAGTGATGTTGTTTATGTTGTGATAACCATCCGGACTTACAAGTTCGACTGCTGCTGGATAAAGACTTTGCTTTGTGGTTAAATCTCTTCCCGATGTGTTCGTACTAATCGCAATTTTTTCTGAAAGTACGGGGGGGTCATTGCTTTTTTTAAATTCCAGTATAGCAATTGTTCCGATGATGAGTGCAAGAGCTATGATTAGTCCAATATTTTTTGTTAATTTCATGAGAGTAGCACCGAGTTAAGTAAGGAAAAGTTGGCAATGGTATTGAGGCTTTGAGTAAAGACAAGAATTCCCAAAATGATGAGCAGGATTCCCACAACAATATTGAAGTAGCGGAAAAAAGTGCTAAACCGTTTGATGAAGAGAAGCGTTTGGGAGGCAAAGACACCTGCAATGAGGAAGGGGATACCCAATCCAAGAGCGTAGGTAGTTAAGAGGAGGAAACTTTGGCCTGGCTGAGTAACAGCAAGTGTGAAGATGGAGCCAAGAACTGCACCAACACAGGGAGACCAACCAACGGCGAAGGCAGCACCGAAGACGAACGAGCCAACGTAGGAATAGCGAAAGCGCTTACCAACGTCAATTTTATGATCTTGTTGCAAGAACGGAATTTTAATGAGGCCAAGAAGAAAGAGGCCAAAGAGGATGATAATGATTCCACCAATGCGACCAAGCCATTCTTGGACGCCATACGAGACACTTTCGAGAACGGTATTGAGAAGAACACCAAGTAGAGCAAATACAACGCCGAATCCAAGAACAAAAAATAAACTATTCATGAAGATTTTAAGACGGGCGTTATGCGCTTCACTAGGAGTTGTTCCAGAGAGGTAGGCTAGAAAACCAGGAATGATGGGCAAAACGCAGGGACTTAAAAAAGAAAATAGACCTGCGATGAATGCTGCGATGATGGTTATAGTTGCCATGAATTGTTCTACCTCTCTTTGCTGTTAATTTGTTAATTCTTGTTGATTTTTTGGAATTGCTATTTTACCGAATAGCGGTTTTATTGAGCAGCGGTCGTTAACTCGCTTACATAACGCTCTTTGTCCCAGCTTTCTCCAGACTTTTGAACGCGTTCGCCATTTTTGAGGATTACTTTGGTATGTTGATAGGTGATACCAAACTCACGGGCGAGATCTACTTCGGCAGCTTGCGTGTCGCTGTCTTTGTAATTAACGCGAAATCCAATTACATTTGGTTCATTTAGTTGATTAAAAGCGTTATGAAGAGCGGTTTGTTCCTCGCGACATTCCTGACACCAGCTCGCGTAGAAAAACAAGAGAATGACTTTGTTTTCTTCTTTTGCTTGTTTGTATGCTTCGTGCGTGAATTCGTGATACTGAGTAGTTGTACCGGCAAGATGGGTAGGGGTGTGATCAGCGGAGGCGATTTGATTGGAGTTAATGGATTTTTCCATCATTTCATTGTTGCCATTCTCCCCTGACTCAGTTTTCTCTGTTTTCTCCATCATGGAGTTGGTACCCTCGTTATGGTTATTATCTGGGTTATTATTGTCATCGATGTTAATCATATCATTATTATCCATGACTTGATTTTTCATTGATGGATCTTGTTTAGTCATGGAGTTGTTACTATCCATCATGGCGTTTTCTTCTGTTGTGACCTGACAACCTGCTAAAACTAGTAAACCCACAAGTGCTATCGCTATAAGTAAAATTATTTTTTTCATGTTTTACCTCCAGGAAATAATATTTAACACAATAAGGGCCGCCG
>CAYIEX010000013.1:0-19264 GCA_964362485.1 uncultured Methanosarcinales archaeon
ACC
Source organism: uncultured Methanosarcinales archaeon (assembly GCA_964362485.1). Taxonomy (GTDB): domain Archaea; phylum Nanobdellota; class Nanobdellia; order Woesearchaeales; family GW2011-AR9; genus CAMAVK01. The sequence goes on from CAYIEX010000013.1 coordinate 4, forward strand.
TACTGGAGCGCAGAGTTTGGAGGAGTTCTACGACGACAAATTAAACATAACTATCTATGAGCCAACTCTCTAAAATATTTGACTTATAGCCCGTTATAGCCAAAGAATCCAGATACCGCTACTAGATAAGTCGTACCCACTCCCGCACTGGACAAGTTGAACTCCCTTTTATTAAGACAAATTAGAGTTTGATGGATATGAACATCTTATCCATGTCACAGGAGAATAGACCGCGTGAACGTTTGGAACGCGATGGACCACAAGTTCTTTCGAACGCGGAACTCTTGGCGTTGATCCTTAAATCTGGGACGCGGAAGGAAAATGTGGTTGACTTATCGCAAAAACTTCTCTCCAAATATGGGCTCGAGAAGTTGCCGATGGCGAGTATTCACGATCTATCCCAAGAACATGGAATTGGAAGAGCGAAAGCATCACAAATGGTAGCACTATTTGAACTTTATAAGAGGATTCCTCGAATGCGTGAGACTAAACCACAGATTAGTTCTGCAAGGGATGTTTTTAATTTGTATCATTCTCTTCTAGCCGATATGCACAAAGAACAATTCAGAGTGTTGTATTTAGATACAAAACATCGTTTAATGGGTGATGAGACGATTACAACAGGAATTTTGAATGCGTCGTTGGTTCACCCAAGAGAGGTCTACCAAAGCGCCATACAACGCAACGCTCACAGCATTATCGTGATCCATAACCACCCTTCAGGTGATCCTTGCCCCTCTGAAGAAGATTTGCAGGTAACGGAGGTATTGGCTGAGGCAGGCGAGATAATTGGAATTCCACTTGTAGATCATATAATCATTGCGAATAGGGGATATTGGAGCTGGAAAGAAAAAAACATATAAAATAGAATGATTCTTAGACTTCATGCTCATCGATATAATAATTTATGGAATCTTATTCTTAATTCTAATTGCATTATTAATCTTTGTTTTCTATTTTATGAAACTCCATGTCGAAAACTGCAAGCTGGTTCTATTAATTATCAGGAAGAATAGGGCAAAGCAGGTGTATTGGACGTGGTATCAAAAGATCTTGACTTACTTACTCACATTTTTACGAATTCCAGTACTGCAACAATATGATGTAGAAGATGATGAAATTCGTGCGTATAAAGATAGAGTTTGGAAGAGTTTTGTCGCTATGCTAATAGCACTCGGATTTTTTGGCCTGACCATCTTTTTAGGTTTTCTTGGATTCTGGTTATTGTAGTCGATCCAAAGGGCCCACTATATATGGAGAACACAGGATAGAGAACATAAAGAACTTTGCTAAAATTCCTATCTTTAAAGTGTCCGATAGGTTAAGTAAATAGACTAAACGGATATATTATGGAATCTGGCGTGCAATAAAGCTTAAGAATAAATCGCCTTGCGTTAGGCGTTATGAACTTAAAAACTCGGGTGTACGCCACCATACTATCAATATTTCTCCTTTTAGTTGTATCTTGTTCACAGGAGATCAGATGCTCTGAACCGCTGCGTTTAGTCAATGGTTCATGTTGTGCTGATGCAAACCAAGACGACAGATGTGATGTTTTAGCAACGCCATTGTTAGAGGAGGAGGAATCTTCCACGCAGACAGAGGTGGAATACGGAAGAATTATTCTTAATGAAACGCAAGTAGAGGATATGATCGCACGCAGTAGTAATCAACGATACACGTTTTACACAGATTCTGAGAATCCAACTCACCGCATTAGTAATCAGGAACGGTATGTTGATGTTGAGACACGATCGAATCGAATTTATGAGCCGATGGAGTTCATGGATGCATATGGAATGGGTTCATGGAATGGGTTTACTCGGTATATTAATCAAAGTAGGACGAAATTACTCCATATCCCATTACAAAGCATGGATCTTAAGGATTATCGATCCTATACGCAGCGTCGCATGATTATTGAACGACTGGAGCGGGAAAAAGCACATAAAGTTGAGCACGGCGTTGTTTTGGAATATCAATTACTTTTTTTTCAATACGACCAGTTTGGAAATTATCAGGGACCTTGGGAAGAGAGTGTTGTTCTCTATAAGGTGTACTGTTCGCCAGAATATATTGTTATTTTACGTCCAGAATGGGTGGAAGGAGAACGAGATATTGGGGGAGTAGATTCTACAACGGCTCTTTCGAATTTTGATCTAGAGATGGAAGGCTTAAGGCCACGAATGTTGAGTCGAGCAGAGGCGATTTTGGAATATTGTTCGCCTTCTCAATCATTTTTTACAGAATTGGAGACTGTTTCGATTGAAAACAAGGAAGTTTACGCGTATGATGAACGTATTTATTTGGAGAGGTTTGCCTCTATCAATACTTCATTTGGGGTTGAATTAGAGTATAGACCCGTTGCAGGAAAGAAGGTAAAGTTGGATAAGATTTCAGTTGGATTTACTAATAATGACCTTATACCCCTTGAAGGACCACTTTATTTAGATATTCGCGCGTCGGCCGATGGCAAAGGTAACTTTGAGGTAGCATCAGATAAACGCTTTGCAACGAGGATATTAGTCCAAGACTCTTTTGAAAGATCGTTTGAGCCACTGCGTGACATTGAATTTATGAACAATATCAGCTTTGATGTACGTTTGTACCGAGAATCTGACAATGCAGTTATAAGGCCCTATCTCATTACGTTTAATCGAGAGGGAGAAATAGTACTACAAGAGCCATTGCATATCAGTTAACTGTTGAGAGGGGAGCCATTTAGTCGGACGGTAATATTTATATGCACAGATCAGTTACGTTCGGCTATGAAGCTCTCCATTGCAATTATAATTTTTCTCTGCGTAACACCTGTTCTTGCCGATCTTTACAATCAAGATTCACTTACCTTGGAGCTTGATGTAAACGGTGAGTTTGATTTGCAAGCAGAACATTCTAAAGCACGATTGGAAAAAGTTGAGGCACAACTTTTCTTATATCCACAAGTAAGGGATAGTCAGAAGTTAGTTAAGTTTGATTCATGGGGCGAAGTTGAAGATGAAACGGTTCGCTTTGTTTGGGAAGATGGTACCCTTGGAAAAAAAGAATATGGATACACGTCAGTTGTAAAGACATCATTAGACAGAATTCCGGTACGACATAGAGTTGCATTTCCGGTAGATCCGCAAGCGGTTGAGAGTTTTGCCCAATATCTTCAACCAACGACAACTATCGACTCGGATAATCCGGCCATTCGAGCAAAAGCAGCGGAACTTGCATCGGGAGAAGATGATCTTTTTGTTGTGACGTTTAAGCTTGCCAATTGGGTGGAAAATAATGTGGATTATGATCTTAATACCCTTACTGAAGGGGCGTCGCAAAAAGCAAGCTGGGTTCTTGAAAATAGGCAGGGAGTATGTGATGAAATGACTTCGCTGTTTGTAGCTATGGCACGCTCACTAGGTATTCCGGCCAGATTTGTCTCAGGAGTTAGTTATACTACTTCCCCTTTGTTTAGCGAAAATTGGCAGCCCCATGGGTGGGCAGAGGTATATTTTCCTGACATAGGGTGGGTTAGTTTTGATATTGCCTTTGGGGAGTATGGGTATGTCGATGCAACCCATATTCGTCTACGTGACAGTGATGATCCGGCTGAGCCCGCTACAAAGTTCGAATGGGTATCAGAGGGTGTAGTTCTTAATACAGAAAAGTCAACGATGGGCTTTGAGATTAATGTTGTTGATCAAGGAATTCCTTTTGCGGAGGGATTTACAATCGAACCAGCAATTGTAAGCAAGGAAGTTGATTTTGGGAGTTACAATGTGATTAAAGCCACGTTAGTGAATAAACATGATTATTATGCTGCAACGACGCTTCAATTAAATGTCCCCGAGGAGGTTGAGATTATTGGTCGTAATAAACGAACAGTCCTCTTATTTCCAAGCGACCGCAAGGAGGTATCGTGGGTGGTGAAAGTGGGTGATGATCTGAATACACAATTTCGCTATACTTTTCCAATCATTATTTCTTCAGAGCGGAATACTACAGTGGAAAGTTTATTTTATGCCCAAGAAGGAAAAACAATGTATACCAAAAACGAGGTGGAAGAGTTAACATTAGAGCATGAAGAAAAGACTTACTCTCACAAAGTCTCGTTGTACTGCGATTATATGACCAAAGTACGGCTTAAAGCACAGGCGATGGTTGAATGTACAATTAAAAACACGGGAAATACTAACCTTGAAGATGTTAATTTTTGTATTGATGGAGTTTGTGATTTGGTCGATCTATTAATCAATCAACAAAAACCGCAAAAGATCACTCTAAAAACCGATAAAGCAGGCTATAATAAAGTAATTGTAACGGCAAAGAATGGGTATATAGAGAAAAGTTTAGCGCTCGATTATTTAGTATATGATGAACCAGAACTAGTCCTGCGTGTTAATAAACCAGATCCGATCGATTATGGGAATGATTTTACGCTAGGAATTACCCTAACGCAGAGTTCGTTCATTGCCCCAACTGAGATAGAAGTTCGCTTGGAAGGTGTAGGATTTGAAAATAAGTGGACTATTTCTGAGTTGCAAAAAACACAGGATCTCCAAATGCAGCTTACGGATTACCCTTTAGCATATAATAACAAATTTAACGTTGAAGTGGAATGGCATGATTTGAATGGAAAATTATTTAGGGAAACACAAGAAATCTCAATTGATGGCAATCCAACAGGGATCGGAAGTAGAATTGTGATGTTTTGGAATCAGATCGTGGCGATAATGTTTTAGAAATGAAGAGAGTAGATAAAATAAAAAAAAGAAAAAACGTATATGAAGAATTTATTTCTTCTTCTTAGCTGCTTTCTTAGCTACTTTCTTTTTTGCTGCCATGTTATTCACCTCGATACATTTTTTCTAAATTTAAGTAAGTCACCATGATATTTAAACGTTTGTTTTTCATCAAAAAATAATTTTTGAAATAACTCCTTTCTCGACGAGAAAAATGAATTTTATTTTTTTTAAATGTAGGGGAATAAGTTTAAAATATATTTGACAAGATGATGGAAAAATGAAACTGTCGACGAGAAATGGCGAATGAGTATTATTTTATTTTTTGATGAAGAAAATTTCTAGAACGAATAAAGTTTGCTTTTTTGGTTTAATAATCTAAAATTTAAATGTGGTGAAGTTATTTTTATAGGTTATCAGGAAATGATGACTCTCGGTGAAATGATTCAATACATTGTACGGAGGGAAATTACTCTTGCAATTACAATAATAATGTGAGAATTTCTCTCACCGGCAGAGAAGTAATTCAAAAATTTTAAATAGGATTACATATTGGCTCAGAGGATGGATAAAGCTGTGGCACTCTTAAGTGGAGGAATCGATAGTCCGGTTGCTATTTCACTCCTACAAGATCGACTAGAGATTGTCGCAATTCATTTTCATCAGGTGCCTTTGACAAAGGAGACTGAGATAGAGAAGGTTAAAGAGTTGGCAAGGCTGTTAGGGGTAAAAAAGACTTATTTAGTTCCATTCACAACTGTATTTACTGAGCTTGTAACCAAAGGAAATCATCGTGATTACTTTATTCTCTCTAAAATTGTGATGATGCGAGCTGCGCAGGTTATTGCTGAGCGCGAAGCGGCTCGTTATTTGATTACAGGAGAGAATCTAGCGCAGGTGTCAAGTCAGACGCTGAGCAACTTAACAACAATTACAAGTTGTGTGGGGATGCCTATTTTACGACCTGTTCTTGCCTATGATAAACAAGAAATCATCGATAAAGCTAAAAAAATTGGAACCTATGAAACATCAAAGGGGCCAGAAATATGCTGTTTACTTGGCCCAAAGGATCCTGCAACAAAATCTACAAAAGCATCAATTGAAGCACAACTCGAGAAAATTGGCGTGATGCCACTCATTGAGAAAAGTTTAGAGAACATGGAAATATTGGAACTGTAGGATTCGAGATCTAGCTTTCCAAATTTATTTTTCTACAGGGAATGTGCTAAGTACGATACTCACTCTTTTGAAATAGGATAGCATATCAGATAAATGCCGGCAAACAGAAAGCTCACAATACGTAATACTAAATAAACGGCAAACACAGTAAGGGCAGGAACGCCAACAAATGCATACAAATAAACGGCAGCTGCTTCCTTTGTTCCAAGACCTGACATTGTAAGAGGAAGCATACCTACAATTACAGTTAATGTGTTGATGACAAAAACATCGACAATGTTGATTGTCTGGTTAAATTGGCTAAAGAGAAGAGTGATCGCTACTGCGGCAGCAAATGATTTGAGTAGAGTAAGTAGGATGTTTGCAACAATAACAGTTTTATTGGTTTTAAGTAGTGTATAGAAATGTGTTGTAAAACCTTGGAACTTGGAGGCATATTTTCGTAAGATGTAATTCTTAATGAGAGTACGTAGAGAAGGAAAGATAAAAGGCAGGCAGAGGACGAGGACAATTCCCAACAGAGCTACATTGATGGCAAGAGCAGTTTTAATTGGAAAGAAACGCCAAAGACCTACCCATGACACTAAAACCAAAGATAGTATGGTGAGCATTTTGTCGAAAATTGATATGAAAAGAGCGTCACTTAGGGTGGCTCCATTTCTTTTGAAGTAGTATCCAATGGATAGTTCACCAAGGCCCCCCGGTAGAAATTTACCTAAGCTCCAGGCTGCCCCATATGCAGCAAAGAGGGGCTTAAAATAGAAACGATAGCCGATGGCCCGACTGATGAGAAGAACATTGATTGCTGAAAACAGAATTTGTGCAGCAAAGTGGACTAATAAAATCACAAAAGAGAGGGCGGTTGTGTTCATGAGTGTGGACCAAACCGTGAGCCAACCGAGTTTAAATCCCAATGAAATGAAGATGAGTATGCCAATAACTATTTTTATTAAATTTAATACTCGTTTCCTCGTGAGACTCATCCTTATCTCCGGAACATGTCTGCGAGGAAACCAAAGAGAATGATTTGGGCACCGGCTAGAAGAAGGACTGCAGAGAGGATCACGCGAGGAATCCCACCAACCCCGCCTGTGGTGATGACCGCGTAGAGAACCCAAAGTCCCAAAATAAGGCCCAACAACAGAAAAATGACCCCAATTCGTCCAAAGAAAGTGAGAGGATCGTAATCGCGGTAGATACGAAATATGTTGATCCAAGCTTTAAGTGCATATTCTAATGGGCTTTTGAAAAGACGGGATTCTCGAGTTTTGCGGCTGTCAATTGGTACTTCTGCAATTTTGAATCCTTTCTTTGCCGCTTTGATAATTTGCTCTTGGGTGTACGTAAACGTGTTGATATATTCTATATCACGGGCAATTGCGGAGGTAAAAGCGCGGTAACCTGTCGTTGAATCGGTGATTTTTGCTCCAGTAAGAGAACTTAGAACCCGAGCGAACGCTTTGTTTCCAACTTTTTTCAGCCAGGGCATACCTTCCATGTTTCCCTGAAATCTGCTTCCCAGAACTAAATCATAGCCTTGCTCAATTTTTTGAATCATCTGAGGAATGTGACGTGGATGGTATTGGCCATCGGCATCTGTGTGAATAATAATATCAGCTTTAAGATTAAGGCATTCGCGCATTTCTAATTTGAATGTTTCGGCAAGGCCTCGATTACGGGAGTTGGATACTACTTTTGCGCCAGCTTTTTTGGCGACTTCAATAGTTTTATCGGTTGAACCATCATTGGCCACAAGAAATTGGTATTTGTATTTGGTTTTGGACATTACTTCTTTAATTTCAGCAATGACTGGACCAAGTGTATTCTCCTCATTATAGGCGGGAATTGTAATTACTACTTTCATCTCGTTGCAGAATAGCAAACTATTTAAATAGTTTATTGAATAAGAACACTATGTCAGTATTGTCTATTGTCGTATTTTTCTTACTTTCATTTAGCTTTGGATACCTTCTTACCTTTTTTGTAAAGCCCTGGGGATCAGCCCTAGAACGCTTCTTTATGCGGGTAGGGATAGGAATAGCAGTAGTAATAGTCGTGGCTGTTGTTATGAATCTAGTGGGAATCATTCTTGATTGGAAGATATTTCTAGTGCTTTCTCTTTTGATCTTAGCCTCAATCCTAGTATATAATAGGAGAAATCTTACGTTTTCGCTTAAAATTACAAAGGAAGATGCGTATGCAGGTGCAGCAGTCATTATTGCGATTTTAAGTTTATGGATGTACGCCAGCGGCGCTTTTTCTTATCCTTATTTAGAAAATGATGACCCTTGGACACATGCAGTTGTGGTAAGTTATGTTGCACAGGAAAAAGTTCTTGCTGATACTCCTACGTATAATTTTAAATTTTTGGACCCGTACCCACCCGGATTTGCAGTTTGGCTTGGATTAATGCATCAGATTGAACCGAGTATCTCATGGGTTTTGAAGTTTTATAATGCTCTTTTTATTGCACTAGGAGTGTTGTTTTTTTATTTTGCAGCTAAACAATTCATTCAAGATCGACGTGGAGCACTTTTTGCAACATTTGTACTCGCATCACTCCCTTCCTTCTTTACACACTTCATCTGGGCACATACGCTTTCAATTATCTTGTTTTTTCCAGCTCTTTATTGCCTCGAAAAAATTGAAGATGACCGGCGCTGGGGTTTTGCAGCGGGACTTGTTATAGCGGGGATTTTACTCACACACCCTGATGAGGGTCTTAAGATTCTGATTATGCTGGGTCTGTACTTTGTTGTCAAATCAATTTACTATCGGGCAATCCAAAAAGAGGTTGGATTTGCTCTCCTTGGTGGAGTATTTGTATCTCTTCTTTGGTGGGCAACTAAAGCGCAGGGAGTTTTGGGACGCCATGTTGATAAAGTTCTGACCCATCCTAAATACGCTGAAATTCAGGCTGCACAAGGGAGCGTTTGGGGTAAAATTCAAGCATATTTTCCTTATAATCAAGGAACGGCTACACGAGCGTATACATTTGACGATTTTTTTATAGCCAAACCTTTTGGGATGATTAATGTTCATGTAGGATGGGGGATTGTTGCTACGCTTCTGATCTTTGCTGCACTGGTTTATATTCTCTGGAAACACAAAGAAGTTCTTAAGAAAGAACATTACTGGATTGGTGTTGCCATGACTTGGTTTATCTTTACGTTCCTTGGTACAAATTCGATGACCTTTAGTTTGCCGGTCGGACTCTATGCTTTTAGGTTCTGGTTGCTCCTTGCAATTCCGGTTGCGCTCCTTAGTTGGCTCGGAGTCAAAACGTTGTTAGATGCTAATGCCAAATTTAAGATTAATGCTCCTGCTCTATTAATAATTGGAATTGTCGTAGTTGGTGTGTTCTTTACTGCAACAACCGCTAAATATGCTCAAAATGCTCAAGCGCAGTGGCCACCGGGAGCAAGTTGGAAAACGATGGAAGAAGTCCAGTTGTATGCATCGCTTGAAGCTTTTCCTGTAGCGACAAAAATATTCTCATTTGCCGGGAAAGATGAAGTTATCGGAATGGATAAGTCGAGTTGTTTGTGGTGCGCTGACTATAAAGAGGTCCAACAAGGAATAACTAACGATGACCCGCTAACATTATATAGTAATTTGAAGCGATTAGGATATGAGTATATGATCTTTGAAGTGAGTTCGATTGATCAGTGGAAGAAACTGAATTTGACGGATGATGCAGCGGTTATGAGTGCAAATCTACGGCTCAATGATTTTGCCGAGTCCGGATATTTTATTCCAGTTCATAATATTCCAAATGGGGGAATTATTTTTAAGTTGAAATAGATGGGACGGAAAGATGGAATTAAAACGGACCCAAAAAGAGTTGTTTTGACAGATTTTAGAATATGTACCAATTCCTACGTTTGATTTGCTTATTGAATACCAAGGGGGTATTATTCTTGTTCGCCGAACCATTGCCCCATATAAAGATACATGGGCGCTACCGGGGCTTCGGATGTGCAAACCCGAAGGGATTGATGATACGCTTACTCGCATTGGGCTCGATGAAGTTGGTCTGCAGTTGGATTTGAAGTCAAAAAAGATTTTAGATCAATACGTGGGAAGATTCAAAACAGAACACGGTAGACAGGATATTTCGACAGCGTATGTTGTTAAAGCACTAGTCGGACAAGAGCTGAAACTTAATAAAAGTCATTTTTCAGGGTTTCAAATAGTCCATTCACTTTCTGAGATTCCCCCTAAAACGGGAGCAATGTATAAGCATTACTTGAAAAAGTATTTTGAAATGTAGTTCTTAATGGTTCGGATGTTCACTGGCAACCCAATGGGTGAAAAAGGACATTTAAGAAGGTTCTTTACAATCCACTTGGAAAATTGGGAACCTGGACATGAAGAGGGACTGTGTACAACAACTCAGGATGTTCTTCAGACAGAGGAACTACAAGAGACATTCGTTAAAGCTTTTCAAGCAACTATGAACGCTGAAGACGCAGTGTGGGAAGGCTTGTACCAAGAGATTCAACAATCAGAAACTCTTGAAAAATATAAAACTTAATTTCCTTCTTTTTTGTCTAAAAAGATATTTCTATTTTAACTTATGATAATATCCTGTTTTATACCGCCAAATTGTTCGCATGACGTCTTTTGCGTAACTCCAGGCACGCAGATGTGATTCCTCATCAGCATAGATGATTGGCACTTTGACTTCGGTAATATTGAGTTTATGGACAAGAGCCATAACGATCATATTGCCATCAAAGTGGAAACGGTCATCGAGTTTTTCGTAGTTTATGGTTTCAAGTGCTCGGCGGGAATAGGCGATGTAGCCGGTGTGAAATTCATGGAGTTTTGTTCTAAAAGCAAGATTTTCTATAAACGTTAAGCCTTTATTACCAAGGTATTTGTATTTTGGCATTTGAGTATTAAAGAACGTGACATCGATCATGCGTGAACCGAGAACCATGTCCGCTTTTTTCTCAAGAATTGGTTCTGATAGACTTGGGATGCGTTCAGGATCAGTTTGTCCATCGGAGTGTAAAACGATGAATACTTCGGCATCAGATTTAAGTGCAGCACTAAATCCAGTTTTTTGGGCAGCACCATAGCCACGATTTTGAGGGTGAACAAGGATTGTTACTTTGCTGTATTTGGATTTGATGGTTTCAACTTTTTCTTGCGTTTCATCTTTTGATCCATCGTTGACAATATAGAATTGATCAATGAGATCTATGATTTGAGAAGGTATGGAGTCATAGACAGACTCGATTTTCTTCGCTGCGTTATAGGCAGGCATGATAATTGCGATTTTTGAAGACATGGGATGATTCTAGAATGGAATTATATAAAGTTATTCATACACTTGGCTTTCAGGATAATACTGTATCCAGGCAAACCAAAAAGCCCGTATTTTAGGAATTGCTTCACCGGTGTTTCGATTGCTGATAGTAATTGTACCTGCATCATCGCGAGTGATGCGGATTGGAACTTTAGCAATACTATCCTGGATTGTACCTAAGCGGAGAAGATCAGATTCACGATAGGCTTTACTACGGTTTTCAATTACTACACCGATGATAACTTCTTTTAGCGGGATTTTATCGTTGGTGATAGGAACATTATAGATTAATTCATTATTGGTGTAGTACCGCAGGTAGGGATCGCGGTCGTAGGGTTTATCGAACCCGGTTTGTTGGCTGAGTACTTCTGTTTTAGGATACTTTGCACGCCAATCACGCCAGGATGTTATATCTACGTTGATGGGTGTTAAGACGAAGTTCTGGCTTAGTCCGCGGACTGCTTTTCCTTCAAATTGTGTCCACAGTGAACTTGTATTTTTATCGATGAGTAGAGAATTTAAGTTATAAAGTTGACCGGAATGCTCAAAGATCGTTTCTCTCTTTTTTCCATCAATAGGTATTTTTCGCTCATAGGCAGCGACGGACCCGCAAACGGGGCAATACGTAACAACAATTGGTTCACCGTTGATTTTATCGTTAATGATTTCATGCCAAACAATGATGGTGAGAGGGTATGCTCGCTGTAAGCCATTATAGTTCAAACCAATAATGGGGGCATTGTCATCAAGCCAGAGATTTGCTTCTTGTACGGATTCGAATTGGGGATTAACCAGAGCGGGTGAGGTTACATTAATGGTGAGGAATGGATTAGGGATGGATTCATTGATATTAGTGTTTGTAGGAATTGGTTTTGTACAACCCACGGTGATTATAGCAACGATGAACAATATTAACAGAAGATTTCGTTGATTCATGATTTCACCCAAATGTAAATGCGTAGATCTTATATTTTCCTTGTGGAGTTAAGGTGATTGTTCCTTCATGAAATGAATCAGCTCGGATAAGAGTGTACATATCTGGTCCGTGGAGTTGAAGATAGCTTTTGTTGTCTTTATGAATAACGTCAAATCCTGCTTCCAGCGGATCGAGTGTTTTTTGATCTTTTTGAATTTCCACAAGACCCTCGCCATCTAAAACTACGTTTACTTCTCTCCCCCCATATTTGTAGGTGAGGTATCCTGTTTTCCCTTTGAATTCAAGATAATCGGAGGTTTGCAACCAATCACCATGGAGATAAATCGTGTCGCGGTGATGTTTTTGTGTGTCAACGTACTCATCGCAACCCTCTTTGGTACACACACGTGGTGACCCTAGTCCGTTATTGCGAGCAGAGCCAGCGTAAGTTTCTGGCGACGTTTCGGAGTGATGGAATATTTTCTTCTCGGGGGTTATAGGGTCTTGAATTTTATGGCCTAACGATTTAAGCATTTGAACAATGTGTTTTTCTATCTCATCGTAGCCGGATTCACCAACATGATCAAGAATGACTTGACCCTCTGGATTAATAAGTGCTGCACGGGGCCAGTAAGTATTACCGTAAAGTTCCCAGTTGGTTCGGTCAGGGTCATTTAGGATGGGATAGGGGAGTTGGTGTTTTTGGATTGCTTTTTGGACATTCTTTTTGTCGGCTTCAAATTTGAATTCCGGAGTGTGGATGCCAATTACGTACACCCCGTATTGACTGTATTTTTCCCAAATTGAACGAAGGCGGGGAAGCGTATGCAGGCAGTTGATACAACTATAGGTCCAAAAGTCCAAAAGGATGATTTTGCCATGAAGCTGTCGAATCTGAAGAGGCGAAGAGTTTAGCCAGTCTTGGGCTGCGTGATAGACTATTTCTGGAGCTTTACGGGGAGTGAACATGCGTTTGCATGGGGAAGAGAGTTATATAAAGATTGTGCGGGTGGAGAATCGGAGTTTTGAGCTAAAAGTTTTTAAGTGGTTTGTGTTTTGAGAGGATTAGGGACTTTTGAGCGTGTTTTTTTTAAGATGAAGATAATTGAACCGACAGGACTTGAAGTGGCTATGGCTGGACCGTTTGGAAAGGGCTACAACATAAGTGCACGTTCGCCAAATGTTGAGGTTAAAGCAGGGGATGAAATAATCCAACAGTATCTTAGGCGCTATGAACAATGTCTAAACCAAAGTTGGGATTACGGATACTCTATCGGATTACATCCATGGCCTAAACTTGACGATCTTGATCCATTATCAGTTCCACAAATCAATCTTTGGCTGCAACTGACCAGCCAATATGAAAACGAGGGTAATTATTGTCAAAACACAGGGGCTTTTCTTGGCTGGATTGTTCAAAGGTCATATAACGCCGGCATGAATAGTTGTACGCTTGATTGTGGAGGAATCAAACCTCTGCATAATATGATTATAGGTGCGAAGGAAGAAAGAGTATTGGAGCTCAATGTCCAAGGACGAGTGGGAGATCACGTTCTTGCCAATTCATGCCATATCCGTGCTCAGGTTGAGGAATGTGGAGATTATTTTCTTAATGGGGCAAGACACGTGACAGCAACTGTTGACACGGTTGGGAATATGTTGGGATCCCAAGGCTTTTATGATGATGTAATTAATTTTATTCAGTGGGAAGCAGAGGATTTGGAAGTAACGATACGTAAAAATGCGGGAAAAAGTGTTTTTACTGGAGTGAAAAATAATATTCTTACGAGTCCAAATCGTTCTCTATGTGAGCAGGTACGTCAGGAAATGACGCGCAACAAGAATAAAAATAAAATTTTCTATTTACATCCTGATGGAACACGAGAGTTATACTATCCCCTAGAACGAAAGAGGTTGCGCTAACATGGCCTTGCACCCAACGCAGTTAGATTTAGAAGAGATTGCGATGAATGGACCGTTTGGGAAGAATTTTCGAGTTAGTAAAAGATCTCAGCAGGTTCGAGTGAGTGAATTGCCTTCATCATTGGATGAGGTTCTCAAGGAATATGAAAAATTTTTAGGACAGAAAGTTGGTATTTTGGAAAAACACAATAAACTGAGAGGGGTTAGTTTCGTTTTATCTCCTTTAGAAATTGATCGATTTATTCAACTTCTTCCCATATTTGAAGATCAAAAAGAATATACCAATAATACTGGTTATTTCGTAACAAAATTACTTGCAAACTCGTATAAAGACGGCGTGCGGGACGTTACACTTAATTTTGTGGGAATTAAACCTTTTTGTAATTTAGGAGATTATTTTAATGGATATTCTCTCATTAGAGACAATAAATCATTATTAGGTTTAAATGAGGATCCATTATCTCTTACGATTCAGGGGAAAGTTTTTTCTGCTTTTAGTGAAGCGAGCTATGTTCATGTCGTGATGGACGAAGACGAGGGCCACTCGTTCTATTGTGCCTCTTCGTTTAAAGTATCTGTGAAAAGAGCGGGACCGTTTAGCTTTGCGGCTATTCGAAAGGCAGAGGTGATAGTCCATGATGTCAACGAACCAGAAACATTATTCCAATGTGGGCTTGGTGAGTATGGTGACGATATTAGACCTTACAATATTCAAGTTAAAACACCCAACCTTTCATTAGTTAAAGTATTTAAGGACCGGATTTCTCAAATTGAAAAAGGAGAACTATATTTTATTGATCCACAAGGAAATGAGGAGAGAGTAGCATAGAGTCATTCCTTCTTCAATTCGAAACCCTCTTTAGTGTCCCCCACGATCCAGCCGAGTACTTTGATTTTATCGCGGAGTTCATCGGATTTTTTCCAGTCTTTGTTTTGACGAGCGAGAAGTCTTTCTTGGGCTAGCTTGCTTACGGCCGCAGGGATCTTTTCTTCTTTGAGAGTTGCAAGATTGAATCCAAGGACTTCATCGAATTGGAGTAAAAGAGTGAATTTCTCAGAGGAAGGGAGGGTATCATCTTTGAGCACATCCCACATTGTAGCAAGGGCTTTAGAGGTGTTCATATCATCATTGATTTCATCGGTGAAGGTTGTGAGGTAGGTTGATGCTGCATTTGATAGTTTTGATACTTGCTTAGCGCCAATGTTTTTGAGTTCAAGTACTTTTTCATTGAGTCTGCGCCGAGCGGTTTTTGCTCCTTCCAACCCTTCAAAACTGCAAGTGAGGGGAATGCGATAATGAGTACCCAGGCAGAAGTAACGGTAGTCAAGTGGATCAATTCCTTTATCTTTGAGCACGGATAAGGTCAGAAAGTTCTCACCAGATTTTGCCATTTTATCACCGGATGCAAGGACGAGAAACTCGTTATGAAGCCAGTATTTAGCCCAGGGCTTAACTCCTAATGAAGTTTCGGACTGGGCAATTTCATTTGTATGATGAACAGGGATGTGATCGATTCCGCCACAGTGGATATCGAATTGCTCTCCAAGGTATTTTGTTGCCATAGCAGAACACTCAATATGCCAGCCAGGGTATCCTGTTCCCCAAGGAGAGTCCCACTTCATTTCTTGGTCTTGAAATTTGGATTTGGTAAACCAGAGAACGAAGTCGTGCTTATTTTTTTTATATTTGTCTTTTTCGATGCGTGCTTTCGTTTCAGCTTTAAGATCAAGTTTTGCGAGTTTACCATAGTCCGTTAGTTTAGCAGTGTTAAAGTAGACATTGCCGCCAGCAATGTAGGTGAAACCTTTTTTCTCCAGCGTTCTAATCATCCCAATTTGCTCTTTGATATGATCTGTTGCGCGGCACCAAATGGTCGGCTTGATGAGGTTGAGGGCGAGAAAATCATTTTGGAATGCGTTGGTGTAGAAGTCGGCAACTTCCCAGACTGTTTTTCCTTCGCGCTTTGCGCCTTTGAGCATTTTATCTTCACCATCATCAGCATCCGAAGTGAGATGACCGACATCAGTGATGTTCATGACATGTTTGACTTTGAATTTGTTAAAGAGAAGTGTACGTTTAAGAATATCTTCGAAGAGGAAGGAGCGAAGATTGCCAATGTGCATGTAGTGATAAACGGTTGGGCCGCACGTGTACATGGAAACGATTTTCAGATCAATGGGTATGAAGAGTTCTTTTTTACGGGTGAGGGTGTTGTAGAGATTTATTGACATTTTGAAGCGGGGAGCATATCTACTTTAAATTTTTTTGGTTTATAATCATTTTTTGAAGGAATTTGCCTAATACGTCCCGTGGAGGTTGATTATGCGCAGGAGGAGCCTGCTCTTCTAAGAATCTTTCGACATATTCATCAATAATAATCATACGATCGATTTTTTCTTTTTCTTTACCTTGTTTTTTAATGGCAATTATCTCTTTGCATAGTTGTAGAAGGGGAGTTGGAATTTCTGTTCCTATTTTTTGGAGCGTTTCAAGCAGCGAAATGGGGGGCACGGAGTTCTTTGCTTTGACCCATTTTGCATTGATGAGTCCGCGAAGTGTGTATAAATAGCGTTTATGTGTAACATCGGTGTTGGAAGATATGTACTTGCTGTAATTTGCTTTACATAGTGATTGGTAATGATAAAATAAAGCCCGTGGATCAAAATTCTTCAGGGCAAAATGTTGTAGCAGTTTAGGCTGCTTGCCATGGTAGACAATATCGGTAGTAAGCCATTCAATGGTCGTTGGATTAGAACTGGAGAGAAGAGTGAGGAACTTAAAAATATCAAAGCCCGAGAGGTCGAGATACGGACTCCGAGTACAGGGCTGTCCCCCTTTATCAAAGAAGTAATTAAGAACTTCTGGCAATTCTTGAAGTTGGATATAATCTTGAAGTGGTCGGATAAATACAAAACGTACATCGTAATCGCTATCTGCACTTTCCATGCGCCAAGCGCGGCTCCCATTCTCGACTGCGAAGAGAATACGGATGTTGTGTTCTTGTTCGATTTGTTTGCAGATGGACTTGATCTTTTGCCGCATAAGGGAGTAATGCTCACCTAGTTTATAATGATAATGGCACATGTTGGAGAGAGATGAAATGGATAAAGAAAAAGGATCTACTCTTCAGGCAAATTCTCCACTTTTCTTCTTTGGGCTTCCTTTTTGATAGCTTTTCCAAAGATATAGAATGTTCCGAAGGTGAAAAGCCAGCCATAGACTGCTGCAAAATAGAGGAACCAATCGAGTTTTCCAGCAATGGCGGCGATGAGTATTATAGGATAATAAAATACCTCCACGTAATAAAAATTAGGTAAGATACTTTGGTTCTTTTTTTCGGTGGCGATGACTTCTTTGGCTTTATCAAGTAATAAACGATGGAATGAATTATACATTGCTCCATTCATGAGAGCTGCGGTGTATGCGAGAAATCCTGCAACAATGATTAAAAGCGAAGGGTTAGCGCGATAGGCACCGATAATGATGCCAAGATAGAGAAGCAAAACGCCAAAACGACCAAAGTACATGTCCAGAAACTGACCATAGATGCTACCCATATTCTTGATTCTGGCAAGACTACCATCCACATAATCCAAATAAAATGAAACCAACCCGAGAACGGCACCAATGATGGAATATACATAGTTTCCTTGAATGAGTAGGATAAATGCGGGTATAGTTAAGCTGAAGCCAAATATAGTGACCATGTTGGGGGTGATGGGTGTTTTGGCAAGAAGCCGTGCTAAAGGAAGGGAGGAATAACGCATAAAGCGGCGCATAATAACATTATCTGTATCTGGAGAATGGGCCCAATTCTTGACACCGAGCGGAGTCGTCTTTTCGTCTGACATGGAAGAACTTTATTACGCAACACTTTTAAAGATTTTGGTGCAGTAAATATATAATGACACTACGCGACTTACATTGGGAGAGATTTTATGCTCAAGATTTTGTACATCAACCATCTAGTTTTGCACAATATTGTGCACCTCTTTTTGGAGAAAATAAAAAGTTAGCTGACGCAGGTTGCGGAAATGGCCGTGATTCACATTATTTTGCTTCACTAGGACATATTGTAACGGCAGTGGATTTATCAGAGCAGGCGATTGCAGTGGTAAAAGGGTACAAGCACCGGAACATAATACCAATTTGTGCGGATATTGCTGGTCTTAATGGTCTTGAAGTGGATGCAGTCTATTCTCGATTCTCTCTTCATTCTGTTCCTGAAGAGACAGAAGATAAATTTTTAACATGGGCAGCTGGAACTTTACCCCGCAACGGCCGTCTTTTTATTGAAGCGCGAAGTGATAAAGGACTTGCAGAAGGAGACCTTATTTTTGGAAATGACCATTATAGACGACTATTAAACTATGAGTCGCTTGCTACAAAAATTACTGAGCTTGGTTTTAACATTACTTTTTCTGTTGAGGATAAAGGACTTGCTGTCTATCAAAAAGAAGAAATGGTGGAAGACCCTTATGTGGTACGATTTGTTGCTCAGAAAAAATAGATTATTTTTTTATCTGTTTACTTGCTTCAAAGCACGCTTTCATGGCTTCGAACGCTCGCCCGAGCGGCACGAGTGGCTGCGTTTCACCGCGAATGGAACGAAAGAAGTTATCCCAATGCTGTTCGTAGCCTTTATTGACTTTAGACGAAGTAGTACGATCATTGATGGTAAAGCTCTGCCAGTCTTCAATGACAAATACTTTGCCATCAACAACGACTTCAATACGTTCTTTTGGTGCCTTACTGTTACCATCTTCTGAGCAGATAAGAGTTGCAATAGAGCCGTCTTCAAAGGTAAGTGTTACAACAAGATTGCTATCGCCTAAGAGATATGGGTCGGGACTCACAAGCGGTGCTGCGTGAACGCTCTTGATGCGACTTCCCGTAAGGTAGAGTGCAAAGTCAAAGAGATGGCAGTATTCGCCAACGAGTCTTCCACCACCGGTTTCTTCAGCATAGTACCATGGTTTTCCAAAATTAATTGGGGCTTGCAAACGATGGGTGAGAAGTAATGGATGTTTACGGTTTTGTAGGCTTTCTTTTAATTGCTTGGCGAGTGGAGCAAAAGGCTTATTGAATCCTACAGTAACTATTGACGATGATTTTCCGGCTACCTTGATAAGATCATTACCTTCATGTTCTGTTAAGCAAAGTGGTTTTTCGATGAAAACGTGTTTTTTAGCGTTGATGGC
>CAYIEX010000014.1:0-19008 GCA_964362485.1 uncultured Methanosarcinales archaeon
AATCTACTTGAGCGAAAAGAAGATATTATTACAAGGATGGCCTGTCGGGCATCGGTGAAGGCAGGAGATAGTTTAACGATTCCTGAAATTCAAAAGTTACTGGGGGAGCTCGTGAAGTGTGATTTACCTTATACGTGCCCACATGGTCGATCAATTTTAATTAAGATGACGGCGGATGAACTTGAGAAGAAGTTTAAGAGGAAATGAGGTTAAGGAAGAACATTGTGATATTGATCTTTGCTGGGTGAAATCGAGTTAAATCTTGTTAAATTTTGTCTAATGAATGCACTAAAAACGCTGGCTCTTCTTATCCAGATTCTTGATGTATCCAGTAAGATGTTCGATATGGCGAATGGATGTGTTCAAATGCAGAAATTCACGAAAATAGGAATCTACTTTGATTTTGTGTTTTTGTAAGTCCGTGTTTAAGGTGGAATGTAATTTTTTTCCTTCGGTATCAAAATCAGTCAGGATGATAACTTCTGTACTTTGTTTTGCTACCTCTTCAACCACTTTATAGAGTGGTTTTTTGTTAAGGGTGTACGTGTTGGTGATCTCTAATAGGTGTAATGCGTGTTCATCATGCGGACCTTCAATGATGACGAGTTTTCTACTATTTGCTAGTTTTTCAGCCCAGGTGTCAATAATTATTCGTGCTTTATCTGAAGGGTGCATAACAGCTTAGAATTAGGTTTATTTTAAATATTTTTTTGTGCTTAACATTTACTGGCAATAACTCTGTTTTGTCAATATGATCCCTTGGAGATTTGGTTCTTGCAAACGTGAGCTTTTTTTATGATATTCCTCCAGTTGTCTCGATGTTCCTGTGTCTATGAGTTCATCACAAATAATTCTAAATTCTCCAAGGTTAATAATGGGAAATTCGTAGATTCCGGAGGCTTGAAAATCATGTATTGCTTTTTTTGCGAGGAGTGGGTTTATTGCTGCCGTTACCAATAATTTTGGTGTTTTTACTTCATATAGGTTCATAAGTAAGGTAAGACCATTCTCGGTTACGTCCGTGTAGTTTACTTTTTTTGTGGATTGATCAACGCTTACGTCGTGTCTTAAGTGGTAGTTTGTGATAATTAAATCTAGGTTTTGGTGTTGCGCAGCAGTCAGAGCCATAGTTACCGTATCTGCTTTGTATATTTTATAACTTGGTTCCATCTCTTTTACAAACCCAAATGGGTTGGAGTCGTTCCCGTTGAAGTAATTAGAAAATCCTACTACGAGGACGTGTCTGAGCATTTGGCTACAATGCAGTAAGGCATTTAAAATGTTTTCGAGTTTGAAGAAGCGGGGACGTATGTGCATAGCATCTTCAAAACCCCTGATGATACTATCTATTGCTCTGCGTTCCCGAAGGGAGCAACCCCTCGCGACGAGCTCGCTTCTGTAAAGTAATGGGGTTTTGACTTTATGATGCTATGCACATACGCGGGGACACAAACCTTATAAATCCCGGAATTCTTCTTGTGTGTTATGAAACGATGGTGGTGGATGTCAGGACTCGTTGCACTCTTAAGTGTTGGTGTTGCTCGAGCGGATTTGGCTTCTACATTAGATAGTGTTTGGCAGAAGATTTTGGGTGTTGGCTATCTTAGTTTTCTTCATGGCGGCTCTGCGGTGGTAGGGTTTACACGAATTATGATTTGGATTTTATGTTTTACAATATTCTTTGCGGTGCAAGGAATGAAAATTAAGGATAAACCTATTGTTCCTTTCAATAGGAATCAAGCAATGGTTGTCGCTTTTGTTGTGGCAACAATTGCAGCGGTATTTATGCCCGCAAGTGTCCTTTTAGCAACTGGTGCTGGTTGGTCGACAGCGGTGGCGTTACTGTTGATTGGGGGTCCTATTGTTGGTATTGGATATTTGATGTGGACTCTTCCTGGAGAAGATCCTGCCACGAAAAAACCATTCCCTGAGACCAGGGGACATGTTGTAATTAAGCTTTTAGCGTGCGCATTAATGCTGTGGATTTTAACAGCGATGAAATATCATGTGGGGGGTTTTAGCTAAATGGTGATGGAGCCTTTAGTTGGAACTGAACTTGTAGGAACGATTAGTGAGTTTATTGATTATGCTCGACTGTTTTTAAGTGTTTTTGTTGTTTATTATATCATCAGACTCTTTACTATTGGTGGGCCAACAGCTGAGGAGAAGGAAAAAGCGTGGAAAGATAGGGGCGCAGCATGGGGAGGCTTTGTTAAGGATAAACTTGATGAGAAGAAAGTCAGTGACGCCAAAAAGGGAAAAGTACTTGCACTCGCTCGAGCTCAAGCTGCTCTCACTAATCTTTTAGGCAAGGATTCTGATGATGCTTTTGATGCCCTTGTTGATGAGAAGGAAAAGCAGTTTAATTCTGCAGCGAAGAGGATGAATTCATCGATTCGAGAAGCAGTTGATGGTTTGCGCGCTGCCAGGCATAAGGTTGAGCCAGCTTTTGCCATTGGTTCTAAGATTGCCACAATGGAGACTGTGCGTAATGATTTTAAGAAGGATGTTATGGATAAACTTCCAAAAACGAAAGCTGAGCTTGTTGCCCGTAAAACTGCATTGCAGGCTGCTGTCAATACAGCGAAGACTGATTCTAGTACTGTTTTAAGTGATATTCACGCGTATATTGCGTAATGTTTCTTACTGTTTTTATCACTCTTTTCGATTTTGATGAGAATATGTACCTTCTAGTCACAAATTTATCCTAAGCAATTCTGGTTATGATTAAAAAGGTAGGAATGTTATTGAATAAGAATACTATTGAAAAAATAAAAATCTACTTGATTTCAATCTTTTGGCCAAGAGCTTGACCAGGTAAACCTTTTTCAACAAAGATTACGCGAACATTGCCATTGCGGCCATGAAGTGCAGAAATTGTGCCTTTGATTTCGGTTCCACTTGCGGAAGTCCAAACGGCGGTCTTTCCAATTACTTTTGCTGCGTCAGTGGCGTTGTCTGCCACTCTAATAATCATCTGTTTAGGATTTTGATGATGGCGTCCTTGCCTGAAATGCATTACAGTTGCTTCCATAATTAGGCTAAAACAGGGGGTTATTTATAAAGATTTTTATTCTTTATGGGGTTGGTTGGGTTCTGGGGTCTTGAAGGCTATATTTAAATACCAATATTGGTTAGCTTTAACTATGGTAGTATTTGATTTTTTGAAGTTGAAGGTACCGCAGCGATTAGCAAAGCCAGTTTCATCAACAATTGAAAAACAAGGGTATGGTTTTGCTAAGGAGCTGAGAACTCATTTTGTGGCTCGACCAATTCCTCTTGAGCTTGTCCAGGGATATGTTATTTGTTCGCTTGGTCCACTTCCATTTGAAACGGATAGTGATAAGTTGACTCTTGTGGACTCCACTGCTTATTTTGAGTCAGCTTTACTGATGGGTAGGATCGTGCTTTCTCCTCTTAAGGATACATGGCAGAATAGTGTTGCGCCATTGAATGTTTCTGCACGTGGCGAAGAGCAGGAGTCTGCTCAGCTCATTTTTCGTCATCTTGTTGCTAATAAGCACTTATGTAGCCCGCGTGAAGCGAGGGTCCTTGGGAAAGTTTTGAAGCGTCGTTCATGGTGGAGTAGATCTTTTCGTACATTTAATCCACTTATTTCGAAAGAGAAGGTTCAACTTTTACTCCAGCGCTTGCGGCGAAGATCAGGATATTATCCTTAAGTTCTTATGATTGATAGCACGTAATGATTTCTCTTGCTTTTATATTTTGCAAGAAATACTCCTCTATAGCTGTCTATAGCTAAATTCTTAAATAGGAACAAATCTTTTGGTGTGCAATGGTTGATAGTTTAATTAAGGGACAAGTGGTTGCGGGGGACTTTAGTAAGATTGTGATGCGAGTAAAGTCATCTGAATCGGTTGAGTTAGGTGAACTTGTGGTTATTGATTCTGTGGAAGGAAAATATATCCTTCAAATTTATGATTTAATGTATGCTAGTCAGTTGTCGGCACAGAATTTAGAGATGGTGGCGGGGATGAATCTTGAAGAAGAATCTTTTTCACTTCTTGATGAGAATGTTCGTAATTATCAACTCGCAATGTGTAAACCGCTTCTTCTTGTTGGGTCTTCAAGCAAGACGTGTAAAAAATTGCCTCCTTTTTTTAGATCTGTGCGTGCAATTACCTGTGACGATTTGAAGTTCATCACAACTCCCCCTCACCCGCTCTATTTGGGGACGCTGCGTTCGGGAAGTCAGGAAATAGATTTTCAAGTTCAGCTTCCCCTTTTGGATGTACTTTCTCATCATGTTTTGATTCCGGCAAGTACGGGTAAGGGCAAGAGTAATCTAATGTCGTGTTTACTGTGGAGTATTACGAATCATGATTCGGCAGGGATGCTTGTTTTAGATCCACACGATGAGTATTATGGTCGCGTGGGACTAGGGCTCAAGGATCATCCCAGACGTGAAAAAGTGCGATATTACACTCCTGTCAATGCACCTCCGGGCGCGAGAACGCTTAAGATCAATATCATGAAATTGAAACCGGAGCATTTCCAAGGAGCGATTGCTTTATCAGACCCGCAGCGGCAATGTTTGTTTGCCTATTTTAAGAAATTTGGATCGCACTGGATTTACAAAATTCTTGCGGAAGAAGTAATTAAAGGAGTAGCGTTCCATGAAGATACTATTGCTGTAGTGAAGAGAAAACTCATTACTCTTTTGGGTTTGGAGTTTGATGGAGATCAGCTTCGCTGTACTGGCATTTTTGATGATGTAGCAGGGGAGAATACGATTACGGAAATATGTTTAGATCTTGAGCAAGGGAGAACCGTCATTGTTGATACAAGTTATTTTGGCGGGTCACTTGAGATCATGGTGGGAACGATAATTACGAGTGAGATATTTGATCGCTATAAGTATTACAAAAAATCAGGACAATTGGATTTGAAGCCGGTGGTTTCAGTGGTACTTGAAGAGGCGCCGCGAGTACTTGGGAAAAATATTTTGGAACAAGGAAGTAATATTTTTGAGACATTGGCTCGTGAGGGTCGAAAGTTTAAAGTGGGACTCATTGCCATTACTCAGTTGCCGTCGGAGATTCCTAAAAATATTCTTGCCAATATGAATACAAAAATTATTCTTGGTTTAGAAATGGGGTCTGAGCGTCAAGCAGTCATTGAGTCTTCTCCTCAGGATTTGAGTGCTGATAATCGTACGATTGCATCTCTTGATAAAGGGGAGGCGCTAATTACTAGCACGTTTACGAAATTTGCTGTTCCTATTAAAGTTCCACTCTTTAAAGATTTCGTGCTACGCGTTCCAAAAGTTGCGACAGCGGCCATGGACGATAGTGTTTTTGGTTGAGTCGTTTGGTTGGATGATGGTGTTATTATCTATACAGAATTTGAAATAAGTCACTCTAGCATTTTAAGGGCATCTTGCAGATGATAACTTACGCCTAGGCATGCTGCGTGTGCGGCTTGTTCATTGGCTCGGTGGTGTTGCAAGCTGCGGATGATGGCGGAGCCGCTCATTGCTTGGTAAGGCTCATTAGGTGTTGAAACTTTAAACATTAAACCTGAGTTGATGGGATAGATTGAAAGAGCATCAAGCGCGCATTCCACTTGTTGACGTTGCTCGATATAATTTTCCAGATCCGCTTCAAGCTTTGTTTTCATTGTTACAATTGCGTTGATTACTTTTAGCCTTGCTTTTTCATGAACTTTGATAATGGTGTACGTATTGCGCAGACCTAAGTTTTGTAATCCGGATCTTATTAAGCGTGGTAGATCTTCTTGTTCTAAAAAGCGATCAGAGGTTGTTGCATAGTCTAAGCTTGCTTGAAAGAGAAGTTCGGTAAGATCAGTGTTTTTTTGTGCGTATTTTTCTAGGCACTTGCCGGTAAAGAGAGTGAATGCACGTCGATCACAGCTCATGGCAAGATCTGCACTCTTTCTGATTCTATAGCTTGTGTCAAGGGTTAATCTACTTTTGTCTTTTTCTATCTCGGCGAGCCAAAATAAACTTTCTAGGGTGTGACACCATGCGTCTTTTAGTTTCCATTCGGTTTGGGTAAACGGGTCATTATACCCAAGATTCTGGTATGCAAGGTGGAATTGTCCGGCAAATCCTTCTCGATTAAAGAATTCTGCAAAGGGGTTATAATCTATAACTCTAAATGGGTGTAATGAGGATGGAAGGGGAAATTGTTCTTGACTGATTTTACTTAAGCAAAGAAGTATGAGCCCAAAGTTCTGTTTTTTTGGATCAAGCTCACCATAGTTTTCACTAAACATAGTATATCCTGCTTCATATGCTTTCTGAATGGTGCTCATGATGATTACTTTTCATTTCCTATTTATAAACATTTCCTCAATTAATCACTTGCCAGTGGTTGTTCCATTTTAAAAAAGGGATTACTTGATCTGTTTCTATGAAACATTCAATTAAAGTAACAATTTTTCTTTTGATCCTGTTTGTATTATCGCAAGTTATTGGTCTATTTCTTTTGGATACAACCATTGATCCGATAAAATCTGCAGCAACCGGAAAGACGGAGTTTAAAGAACTAGCTTTTGGTGAGCGACCACCACTTGAGGAAGAGACATCTTATCTCCCCATGGTTATTACTATCTTGGTTGGAACGGTTATAATGCTGTTATTGATTAAATTTAAGCTGTTGTGGATTTGGAAGATATGGTTTACGTTTGCAGTTGTGTTTTCACTTACTATTGCTCTTGCTGTTTTAGTCCCGGTTGTGTGGGCGTTTGCTATTGCACTTATCTTTGGAATTTGGAAAGTGTTCTTTCCTCATTTTTGGGTCCACAATATCACTGAGGTACTTATCTACCCAGGTATTGGACTTATTTTTGTGCCCCTTCTTAATCTATTTTCAGTGTCGGTACTTTTTGTGTTGATATCTATCTATGATGCGTATGCGGTGTGGAAGTCGAAGCATATGGTCAAATTAGCTCAAGCCCAAGCTGAGTCGAAGGTGTTTGCGGGGTTACTCGTTCCATATAACTTTAAACTGGAGAAAACAGAGGAGAAAGTTAAAGTGATGGCTCATGGTTCGACACTTCATCAGTCTGCACCTCGGATGGTGAAAGTACAAACGGCGATGCTTGGGGGCGGTGATATTGGATTTCCTTTGCTCTTTTCGGGTGTGGTGCTCAAAGAGATGGGTTTATGGCAATCGTTTGTTGTTGTAGGCTTTGCAACTGCTGCTCTTGCATTCTTATTTTGGATCGGGAAAAAAGAGAAGTTCTATCCTGCAATGCCTTTTTTAGCGGTGGGTTGCTTTGTGGGACTGGGTGTGGCGTGGGTTGTGATGCGATTGATGTTATAATTCAATTAGTCACAATGGCAACAGATTAATAGTTATATCTTCGAAGACGGGGATTACTTCGTAACTGTCAATGAGTTCAAATTTTTCTCTGGTTTGGATTATGAATTTCTGGGTGTCTTCGGGACTGCGTGTGCGTAAATGGACAAAGAGATTCCAAATTCCGAAAAGACGGACTTGCTGGGTTACTTCTGGTCTTGCAGCAAGAAATGAGATGAGTTCTTGTTCGCTGGTTTGAGAGTAATTTTTGTACGAAAACAGGATTATTGATGGGGGAATGGCATTTTGCTTAATGAAAAGGCGGTAACCGAGGATGACTTTTGATTTTTCCATGTTTCGAATGCGATTGAGGACGGTCTTGTAGTTGATGTTAAGCTGTTTACCTATTTGCAGTGCGGGTGTACGGCAATTATCTTTGAGGATGCGTAGAATTTGAATATCGGTTGCATCAATGTTTTGATTTTTGTCGTTATAGCCATACTGAAGTGATGTATGGTCACTGGTAAGAAAGCGATGATGGTGAAGGGCGTGCAGAGTTCCGTAACATGCTTTGTAATCTTTAATGAGTCTTGGGAATTTAACATTAAAGTTGGCGAGGGTGCGGTCGAATTCTTCGAAGTCTTTAACAAAGAGTACTAGGAGTAAGTCGTATCGTCCACCAATTCTTGCCGCCCAGTAGGTGGATGGTTGTTTTTTCAGGTACTCGAAGATGTCATTTGTATTGTATTTGGTAGTATTAAATGTGAAAAAGATGCGATAGTGTTCAAGACCAAGCACCTTAAGGTTGATGATGGTTCCAAATTTGCTAATTGTTTGATTGGTTTCAAGTCTTGCGAGTCGGTACGATGCTGCTTGCTGTGAGATTTTTATTTTGTGAGCTAGAGTGGTGATTGGGATGATGGGGTTCCGGTCTAGTTCTGCGACTAGTTTTTGATCAATTTTATCTAATTGGCTCATTTTTTGTGGAATGGTCTTTTTTATTTATAAAATATACTATTGTACAAAAAATATGGCTTTGGTATTTTATATTGCGGGATTATCTAGTCATGGTGAGGTAATTCCTTATGAAATCAACAATGCTATACACGCAAGCACCACTTGTATTTATTCCACGACGGCATCAGGCAGCGCCGAATATTGAGGGCTCCCATCACTGGTCTGATACGGAACTCTATGAATCAAATAAGGGAGATGATGGTACTTTACGTAATGCACTTACTGTGGCACCATCTATGATTCATGGCTTAGATCTTTTTGCTAAGCGAACTTATGTGCCGCATGATACCATTTGGTACGAGTCGTTACGGGGCGGGTGTCGTATTGAAGATGAAGGACCATTGCGATGGACAAATCATAGTGATAATCCCAATAGCATCTTAATTTTATGCACCGATGAAGGCTTGCAAGCAAGGTTAGTAGCACTGCGAGCAATAGTTATGGGGGATGAGATTACGTATAATTATACTCGGTTTGGTCATGGTGGATCACGCACTGCTTGTAATTGTGGAAATCCTGCTTGTCATGGTTCGTTTGTCATGAGGGAAGAGTGGGGTGAACGGCGATGAAACTGTACGATATGAAAAAAATTAGACACATTACGCAGATTGATGGTGAGCCGTGTTATAGATCTGGTCTTTTCTGGGAGACGCCTGAGGCGATTAAAGGACTTTTTCCGAGTACGTGGCGATCTGCCGATACTTATGAGTGTGATGTTTGTGATGTGCAAACAAATGAATGGTGTTTCAAGCAAGTGGTCCGCAATTCATCTTGGTATCCAGTTTTATTGTGTCCGGCAACCGTACTGTATGCGGAGCATGCGCGACTTGACGCAGCGCTTACAAGAAAGAAAGGATTAGAGGAAGTGCTATCATCGTACTCACAAAAGGAACCGGTAAGGGAAGGTAGTTTCAAGATGGTGCACCTGAGTAAAGGTCCTCCTCACGTTCATGTTGTTGTTGATTTAAAAATTGTAGAGCAGCTGCGGAAGCGAGGTGAGGATGCGGTGAAAGTGCAACATCAATGTGTTTTGGAGGAAATAATAGTCATCAAAGAATTGTGCAAACCATATCGTAATGTGGAAGGTGTTGCACTAGGGACAAAGATTTTTCGATATCACTCTGGTTATTGTAAGGATAAATTACCGGAGTTCTCGTAACTGGAGTGGGTGAAAGAAATGGCGTCCAATAATCCTATTGGTCCGTTCTCGCGTGGTTATAAAACTCGTCCTACAATTATTGTTCCAACACCTAACCCTAGTAAGTATAATCAGTTGCTTGCCGAATATGATAAACTTCTGTGTATCCCCAATAAGGTGACTACCTATAGGGGGGTGATGTATTCTCCAGAAGAAAATATTCAAGATGCTCTGCGTACATGCAAATACAATCCCGTACTCACACCTGCTGAAATTGAGGAGTTTCTTTTTCTCACGCAAGCGTATGAGTCACGAGGAGGTGTCTATAGCGTTGCTACTGGTTTGATAGCAACACGTTTACTTAAGCGTTCATATTATAATGGTGGACATCGCCAATTTACACTTGATTTGCGTGGTTGTAAACCATTGAATCGATTATGTTATGAACTGACTGTTAAAAATGATTTTGAGATACGAATTCGTGGGACGGTCGGTTCTGAGTTTGGTGATGGGTCTTTGGGAGGAAGATACTATTTAGATGAACTAGGGGAAAAGGGTCTTACGGGAGCGCGTGAAGGGTCATATTATATTAAGAAAGCGAGTGGGGAAGTGGGAGCCGTTGCGAGAGATGCTTATTTTTATGTAGGAGAGGCTGGGCCTAAGATTGGCATTGGTTCATCGAATTGTAATTTTTTTATTCCGCACTGTGAACGTCTCATTTGTAATGACTATATGTATGGTCCAACAACTCGATCACGATTTTTCTTTGCTGAGGTGCAGGAGATTATTGGATCCAATTTTTCTAGTTATGTGGCGGATAAACTTGGTGATATTTCTACATTTCGCGGAAATGTACTGTATGTGAAAGAGGTAGGGAAAGGATCTCCGGGAGTACATCAATCGAAGATTCGGTTTATTAATGGAGAGCGTGGGGATAGAATTTGGAATCCCGTGCAAGCCATTTTCGCAGATATTCAGAATTTTTGTGACGGAAATTATCCGCGAATAGAGCCGTCTATAGCGCGATCACTGGAGGGGTTACTATGATGAAGCTCTATGATATAAACAAAGGGGATCATAAAGAAGTTAATGTAGGTGATACGTTTCGTACAATTCAAGTGTATGAATGTGAAACGTGTTATGTGCGGACGAATTTGTGGGGAGTGGGTAGATGGTATACTATTCCAAAGCCTTATGTTCGATGTCCAGGTGGAGAATATATCGAACACTTTGAACTGGAGGGATTATTAGCAAGAGAGGCGCAGCTTAATGCAAAGATTGGAGAATATCAACGTGGCCTTCGAACTACGATTGATCAATTCCGGCTGGCGCGTGTGCTTGATTCTATTCGGGAAGAAAAAGAAGTTATCGCAGATTTAGTTAGCATAACGAGGAAACTTTTCGAGCCACTCCATAACGTGATTGGCGATGGCTTTTTGCCTCAATCTATTACACTTAATCAAACGTATGCTTCTGCACGAAAGTCATTAAGGGATCCAACGTATGATAAAGTTACATCGGGAGATTACTTTAGGGGAGATGTTGATTGTTAATTGGGCCCTTACAAATTTGAAAAATCTAATACCCTCTCACTGGGCTCTGGTCCTTTTTATATCCAGCTGGAGAGATGGTTAATCCGTCATGTGCAGCAATGGTTTGAATACCGGTTATTCTCTGGATTTCACGTGCTTCATTGAGTGGATCGACTTTGAGCATTTCTGCACCAAAGTGGGTGAGAATAGCCATTTTTGGTCGTACATGAGTAATGATTTTAATGGCGCTATCAGTATCAAGATTCATGCCTTGGGATTTCTTGCCGGGGTAGGGTACGTTGAGAATTAAAAGATCTGTTCCCATGAGGGCTTCGATGAGTTGAGTTGTAATTGCAGTATCGCCGGTGTAACTTACGGTGAATTTTGGGCAGAAGAATTTGAAACCTATGGCGGTGGGATCAGTGTGTTCGACAGGAAGGGCATGGATTTCAACAGTATCAATTCCTACTTTGTGGTTTTTTTCGAGCGGTATGATTTTCTCGAGAAGAGCCATATGGTAGCGTGTAAGAAAGGGAGCACTGTTTTCTGTTCCTTGGAGAACGGATTTACTACCTAGAACAAGGCCGCGATGTTCAATTCCGCCATGGGTCATTGCGTCAACGAGGGCGTTTAGATCGTTACAATGATTAATGTGATTGTGAGTTACAAGCACAGCAGTGGTGTTTGAAGCGCTAATACCATATTCTTTTGCTTTGTTTAGTGCACCAGGGCCAGGATCGAGATGAAATTGTAAATCTTCTACTTGGATAACAATTCCTCCTGATGATCGAGTTTGTTTACTAACAACAGAGGATCCTCCTGCGGTTCCTAGAAATGTAACGCTTGCCATAATAATCACCTTTTGGCTATTTTTGGCGTTTTCGGCTTAATAAAGATTATCGTAATGGATTGGAGAGGTTGGTGAAGGGTATTTTTACTTCCATTCTCTAGTCCATTCTCTAGTTCTAACTAAACCTTTGACTAGAGAAATCTTTAAAACTGCTTTCACATAATGAGATCTATGCCTGATATTGATGAAACAAAGCGAACGCGTGGTAAAGACGCTCTGCGTAGTAATATAGCGGCGGCTAAGGCTGTGGCGAATACGGTTCGCACGACACTTGGTCCTAAAGGAATGGATAAGATGATTGTGAATGATCAAGGCGATGTGATTGTTACCAATGATGGAGTCACAATTTTACAGGAAATGCATGTCGAGCATCCGATTGCGAAGATGTTTGTCGATGTAGCGAGAACGCAGGAGCGAGTCGTTGGAGATGGAACAACAACAGCGGTAGTTCTGGCGGGTGAACTTTTGAGTCGCGCAGAGAGCCTAATTGATCAAAATATTCATCCCACGTTAATTGTACGTGGGTACAGACATTTTCACGATAGAGCTCAGCATTACTTATGGCAGATGGCTAAACCTGTATCTTTGACTGATATTGCGCTTTTGCAATCCATTGCAACGACAGCAATGACGGGAAAAGGCGTGGAAGGAGATAAAGAAATACTTGCTGATCTTCTAGTTAAAGCGGTTGTTGGTATTGCACGTGATACACATAGTGATATTGTGGATTTGGATCATATTAAAATCGAAACTGAAGTTGGTGTTCCGACCAAACAGAGCCGCTTCATTGCGGGGCTTTTAATTGATAAGGAGAAAGTTCATCCAGCAATGCCTGCACAAGTGTCATCAGCTCGCATTGCGTTACTCGATGTGCCACTTGAGATTAAAAATACGGATATTGATGCCAAGATTCAAATTACAGATCCTCATCAACTCAATAATTTTCTTGAGCAAGAAGAGCGAACCCTTCATGAGATTGTGTGTTTGATTAAGTCTGCAGGTGCGAATGTTGTTTTTTGTCAGAGAGGAATTGATGATTTGGCGCAGTATTTCTTATCTCGTGAAGGAATTATTGCGGCGCGACGCGTCAAGAAGAGTGACATGGAAAAACTAAGTCTTGCAACAGGTGGACGCATCGTGAGCAGTATTAAAGATCTGAAGGCAGAGGATTTGGGATTTGCTGGTGCTGTGCGCGAAGAAAAAATCGGAGAGGACAAGATGCTTCTGGTCGAGGGTTGTTCTAATCCCCGAGCGGTGACTCTGCTTGTGGCGGGATCGACTGGGCACGTGGCTTCGGAGGCAAGAAGGGCAGTGACAGATGCTCTTGGGGATCTTACTGCTGCGCTCCGGGAAAAGAAAGTAGTTGCTGGCGCTGGTGCTGTTGAGATGAGATTGAGTAGTTTTCTACGGCAGGAAGCGATGGGACTTACAGGCCGTGAGCAACTCATTGCTCTACAGTTTGTCGAGGCGTTGGAAGTTATTCCGCGGACACTTGTTGAAAATGCAGGTCTTGATTCTTTGGATATGTTAACTTTATTACGTCTTGATTCTCGGGAGTGGGCGGGTGTTAATGTTTTTTCCGGACAGATTATGGATGCGTGGGAGCAAGGTGTAATTGAGCCGCTTGCGGTGAAGACGGTGGCTCTCTCAAGTGCGATGCAAGTGGTCGAGATGATTTTAAGAATTGACGATGTGATTTTGGGTAAACCCCGGAAGGCGGAGAAGGGGTTTGATTTGGAGTGAATTTGTAAGGTGCACTTTCTTGGCACCTAAACGAGTGGAAACCTTTTTAAAAAACTGCCCGCTTTGGCTTTTATAGTGGCGGCCATCGTATAATGGTTAGTATGGGGGACTGTGGATCCCCAGATTTGGGTTCAATTCCCAGTGGCCGCCCTCTTTTATGATCCATCGCTATACTACTCGAAGAGAAGCTTCTGAAGCTATTGCACACATTATTTTTACTAATGGTGTAGCGTTAGAGGATGGGGGTGCTACTGTTCGATTGCCCATGCATTTATTTAAAATTGGCAAGCACTATCATTTTGATGCTGAACCAATTTGCCCTG
Organism: uncultured Methanosarcinales archaeon; assembly: GCA_964362485.1. Taxonomy (GTDB): domain Archaea; phylum Nanobdellota; class Nanobdellia; order Woesearchaeales; family GW2011-AR9; genus CAMAVK01. The sequence goes on from CAYIEX010000014.1 coordinate 13,890, forward strand.
ATGGAAGTGAATCCTTTTCTCTGTACGTATGACTTCGTCCAAACGTTCTCCCGATCTGAAAAAGCACTTGCGTTTCTGTGGAGCATGCCTTCACTTCTATATGGAAATTTCCCAGTCCTGAAAAGGGCTGGCGGAGTTATCTTTAACTCAACGAGGGGATTGGATATTTTGGAAGCAGACCAATTCTTAAAGTTGTATTTGGAGAAATAGCTTTACTTCTATTCAAAATACATACCTATTGTTTCTAACGTTGCCTTGATTGTTTGATGATCTGCTTTAAGACCAAGTCCAATTCCATAGTCAAGCATTTCAGACGGCACTTCAATCATTGCCGGTCCGATTTGGACCCGAGCGAGGAAGTTTGTAATTGGTGTTTGTAATATGGATAGGGATTCCTCTATTGGTTTAAAAGTAGGCAGTGGTCGCATCAATTCTCTAGCATAACGTTCCCTTGAGCCTTCATATGTTAAGCTGTAGTACTTCCAACCATAGGATATTCCTAAACCGAGGCGGAGCTCACAGGCACGGGCTAAAAGGTTGTTATTGTTTACTTGAGCAACATCGAACTCAGTTGGCTGCTTTCCATCATCTTTCATAATTGTATTAATTTCTACAAACGATGAACCCCCATAATATCTATTAAGAAGATCATATTGGTGTAGTACTATTGCACGATCGGGGTCGGGTAGCTTTTGGAGATCACAAGATACACGAAGAAGATTTTCTCGAGCTTGCATTGCTGCATAAAGGAATCCTTGTAGTTCACAACCTTGAATCAGTTCCATGATCCTATTTTTGGTGTGAGAGTATAAAATGGTTATGGTACTGGAGTTATTGTCATTATTGGTATGCTCTTTGTTGATTATGGTGATCTTGTGCGGCGCGGTGGGTGTTTTTAATATTTCCGCGTTGTTTCGTTGTGAACATAGTTAGGATGTGGTGGGTTTGGTTTTGTGAACCAATAGTAATGCGTGGGTCACTTTCATTGAAGATCAGTATTGGTGGATTGGAGTTGTGAAATTGGCCAGCTGTGGCGTCGATATAGAGTTTTGCGAAAGGGTCATAACAAAAAGAGTGAGGTACTTCGGTAAAATCAGCAAAATGTCCCTGCCAATATTTTTTTGCTTCTCTTTGAAACTCAGAGCCCATTATTCCTGAATAGCATCCTTTGACATAATGTAATCCTAACTCTTCATGAATTTTCCATGAGGTTATCCTACAACACATAAATGGAAAATCAGGATTGGTAGCTTTTAGTTCACTTATTATTTTTTCGATGGCAAGAAGATGGTGGTAATGCATTGTCTGCGAAACTATTTGTCCATTTAAATGATTTTAGGTGAATTTGGTTTTTGGTTGTAACTTTGAAGGGATTAACGCAGAAAGGTTTAAATAGTTGGGCTCATCTTCAACACTTATGAAAACAGCAACACGAGTTGATTGTCGTCATTGTTAGAGTTTTTTCTAGATCTTATGCTGTTGATTTAAATTTAGTTTTTGTTGGTTCGTGTTCAGTTGTTGGTGTCCATCACCTGTAGGCCTTTGCGCCCTTAGCATTGTTTTTTGCTTGCTGTGGTGTACTGGTTGCACACACGACTGTGAAGTCTTCTATTTTACTTTTGGCTTGGATCTCGTGAAGCGGGAGTTCGATTCTTCCCGGCAGGCCTTTAGTCGAGCGGACTCTAAGCGCGGAGATGAAAAATATGAAACAAGAATTTGATTTGGATAGTGAGATTGGTGGTGGTTCAGTTGGGACGCCTACGATAATGGTGAGAGAGTATCGTGATTCTGACTTTGACGCGCTCGTGAGAGTTTACCAATCGGCATTTGCGGAAGCACCGTGGAATGAATTTAAGAGATGTGTTAATTGCAGCCAAGGATATGGTCTCACTGATTATACGCTGCCCACATGTGTTTCGTGCACTCAGCCGCTTGTAACAGAGGATTTTTGGGAGAAGGAAACGATTAAGAGCGATCTTGTTGATGCTGTTCGCGAAGCTAATTCATTTGTGCTTGTGGCACAGGCTGATACGTCGCTTGTTGGATTTACATGGGGATATAAGTTGCCTGCGGAGAAATTTCCATTTTTAGGTGACTATGCTCGTGAGTCTATCTATATGGATGAGATTGCTGTTGCAGGTTCTTGTCGGTTGCGCGGTGTTGGACGAAGTCTTGGCGATGCTTTTTTAGATCAAGTTGCTCAACAAGGATTTAAAACTGCGGTTCTGCGTACTGATGAGCGAAATGTTGCTTCGATGGCACTCTTCGCAAAATTGGGATTTCAACCTCTACGAAGTGAGCAAGGAACTATTCTTTATGATCCAAATTATGCCAATCGGATTTATTTAGCTGCCGATAGGTGTGGGACTGTTTTGAACAGGAGGGATTAAGATGAATGTTATAACATTAACAAAAGAATTATTGAGTATTCCATCTCCCTCTGGCGAGGAGAAGAAGATCGGTGAATACTTAGTGCAACGATTGCGAGGAAATTTTGAGGTTACTCTTCAAGATATTGGTGGGCGTTTTAATATTCTTGCGACACGGGGAAAACCTGACCTGCTACTTACAACACATATTGATACTGTACCTGGGGAGCTTCGGGTCTATGAAGACGAGGAGTGGCTTTATGGACGGGGAGCGTGTGATACAAAAGGTATCATTGCGAGTATGATTTGTGCTAGTGAGCGAGCTATTGCCGAGGGAATCACTAATTTTGGGCTTTTGTTTGATGTGAGTGAAGAAACAGATTTTTCGGGGATAGAGAAGGGTTTAAATCTCGTAAATCCGAAACGGGTAATTATTGGGGAACCTACGAATTTTGACCTTGTGATTGGACAAAAAGGATTGCTTGGTATTACTCTTATGTGTGAAGGGATGGCGGCACCTGGTTCAACTCCTGAATTAGGAGAGTCAGCAATTGAGAAACTGATGGACATTCTTGCGCGTATTCGTGAAGCTCGCTGGCCAAGTGATTCTGTTCTAGGTAAAACGAACTTTAACATTGGTAAGATTGAGGGTGGAGTTGCTGCCAATGTGGTCGCTCCTTTAGCTCAAGCGATACTTGAATTTCGAACTACGGTTCCCAATGAAGAAATTATAGCGATGTTGAAAGTTGTTTCAGTTGGGGCTATTATTCAAGTTAGTTATAATTTTGAGAGATCGTTTCTGAACAATATTGCTGCTTTTGATGAGTTTGGATTTAAGAAGGAGGTTGTACCTTACTTTACGGAGATGTATTTTTGGCAGCCGAAAGCCTCGAGTGTTGTTTTTGGGCCCGGTGAGTATTGTTATGCTCACACTAACAATGAGAAAATACGAAAACGTGATCTTGTGCGAGGAGAAGATGAATATTTGAATATGATACGTACTCTTACAACGACTATTAGCAAAGAAAAACTTAAGAACTAGAAGGTATGGAGGGACACTATGAACATGCAACTGGCTAAGGGTGTGCGCGATATTGCGCCTGAAGAGAAAATTGTCAAAAATCAAGTTATTACCTCACTTCAAAAGATATTTGAGCTTTATGGCTTTATGCCTCTTGAGACACCGATTATTGAGCGGTACGAGACTCTTGCGGCGAAAGGCGGAGCAGAAGAGGGGAGTGATTGCTTAAAAGAGACGTTTCAACTAACGGATCAAGGTAAGCGCCAGCTAGGACTTCGTTTTGAGCTTACTACTTCACTTGCGCGTTATGTGGCGATGAATCCTACTTTGAAGCTACCGTTTAAACGCTACGAGATGGGGCAGGTATTTCGTGATGGTCCGATTAAACTTGGACGGTATCGTGAACTGTGGCAGTGTGATATCGATACTGTGGGGGCGTCGTCCATGCTTGCTGATGCTGAAATTGTTGCAATGGCGGCAGCGTTTTTTGCTGAGTGGAAACTTGATGTTGTTATAAAAATAAACAATCGGAAATTATTAAATGGGATTATGGAGCAAGCCGGAATTAAGGAACTAAAAGAGGCTATTATTGCAATCGATAAGTTGGATAAAATTGGAGTTAGTGGGGTATCAGAGGAACTTGCACAGCGTGGTTATACGCAAAAGCAAATTGATGCGCTCTTCTCGCTCCTTGAACCTGGTGTGAGTCTGGCGACGCTTGGACCCAAAATGACTTCTGTTGAAGGAATGCAAGGGCTGGCTGAAGTTCAAGAGCTTTTGAAATATGTCGAAGGGCTTGATGTGAATGTTGTTTTTGATGTTTCGCTCGCTCGCGGTCAAGCATATTATACTGGTACAGTTTTCGAAGCGTATCTTACAAAGCCTGGTGAGAATGAACCTAAAGGGTCGCTTGCTGGCGGTGGACGTTATGATGATATGGTGGGGAAGTTTGCGGGTGGAGGTCGGGTTATTCCTGCGGTAGGAATTTCCTTTGGACTTGAGCCGATTATGGATGTTTTGAAAGCACGCAATAAAGTTGCACTTAAAACTAGAACACGCGCTCTGGTACTTCCTATTAATACGCAAGCGGAATCATTTAGTATTGTTCAGACTTTACGCGCGAAGGGAATTGCTGCTGACATTGCTCTTGGAAAAAAAGGAGTCAGTAAGAATCTCGAGTATGCTAGCAGCCTTGGCATTCCCTATGTGGTTATTGTTGGTGAAGATGAGCTACGGGCAAAGAAGGTTCTTGTGCGAGATATGGATAGTGGAGAAGAGAAATTACTAGCACTTGATGATGCAATCAAGGAGTTGCGATGAAGGCTCTCACCCTTAAAGTAGTAGGTGTGGGACTTTCTGCTCTTCTTATTGGGGTGATGGTACTTCTTGCTCTCGGGAAAATTTCTACTCTTTATTTTTGGGTTATTATTCTACTTGGCGCGATTGTGGCGTATTGGGTGGTACCGCGCATTAGAAGGGATTAGATTTTGTTGGTCGGATGTCTTTTACATGGTCGACTGCATTGGTTGACTATGTCTGATTGAGTAGGTATATTTTTATAAGGGTCTATCCATTTGGAGGGCTGTGGCATTGATTAGAAATTTTATTGATTTTATTTTACATATAGATCAACATCTTGGTCCGCTCATTGTTGCGAGTGGGCATTGGATCTATGTTATACTATTTCTGGTTATTTTTGCCGAGACGGGTCTTGTTTTTACGCCTTTTT
>CAYIEX010000015.1:0-18734 GCA_964362485.1 uncultured Methanosarcinales archaeon
CAATTTGAATGTCATCTAAATTGGTCATATTCTGAAAATCAAGTCAAGTAAATCGAGTTATAATTAATAAGTCTCTATGTCAAGGATATTTGAGATAGAATTTAAGAAGCGACATGACTTGCGTTCACCATGCCCACCGAATCTGATTTTTTCCGATTTGTTTACCAACGTCATCTTATTTGGTATAAACGGTTTGTGCTTAGGCAGTCTGCACCGTGGACAGATGATCTTATTCTGGCTACCTTTAAGATTATTAATATGTATCGTGAACTCGATACGTGTACGATCTATCTTGTTGAGAAGCTGAAAGGTGTTTCTGACCGTACAACGGTTCTTGTGAATGTTGTCTTTTATCGGTTCTTTAATTTATGTAATCTTTATGAAGATCTGGGGATTGATGTTCTTTCGACGTTTGATGCTAGGGTACGAGATTTGCTTATTGAGCGATTTGATAGTTTAAAGAAGAGCGGTCGCCCTATTTTTAATAATGCGTATTTGATTTCGTCGGGAGGAAGGGGATCAAAACATGTGAATGTGCTTTCGTATTTGTCGATTGTTAATTGGAGCCGTTTAGTTACTGATTTGGATCAGAGTACAACGCCGGAGGAATCGTTTGATTATTTAATGAATATTCCTATGGTCGGTCCCTTTCTTGCCTGTGAAATGTGGACGGATCTGACATACGTTAAGTGGTTTAAGCAGGGTTGGACAGATAATGATTTTGTCAATATCGGCCCGGGTGCAAAATGGGGACTGGAGTTGTTGTATGGGAAAATGAATCCGGCGGGGTTGGAGAAGAAATTGCGTGGGTTGTATGAGAAACAATGGCAGGTATTGCCTACTATTCATGAAGAATTGGGTGAAGAGTTATCATGGAAAGAGATTGCGTTTCGAGGTGCTTCGTCGAACTATCCGTTTTTATCGATTACCAATGTGGAAGGAGCATTGTGTGAATTTCGCAAGTATTGGAATATAAGTCATGGGGTTGGAAGAAGAAAGTATTTTCATCCACGGGGGCAGTAATTTGATTTTTATTTTGAATTTGGTCATTACTTCAATCATCAGAATTATCTAGATAACGAGTGATTAGATCATCAATAACTTTTTCTGTGTGAATGCTTCCAAGGGTTCCTGCTGCTGATTTTACACCGCTCTTTGTTAGATAATTTGCTAATCGTTCTTTGCCATCGCGGTCATCTGCTGAGTTCATGGTTCGATACCTATCTGGTTTGGTTTGTTCTTGGGCTTTTAGTTTTTTTACAACTTCTTGGCCCAATTCATAGATTTCATTCATCTGGCGTACGCTTGATTCTATACATGATTTCTCGTACTTTTCGAGTTCCGGGTTTGGTTTTGTGAGTGATTTCCATTTTGGGGTAATGTCGTCTGCTTTGTATTTTGTCATAGTTTGACCTCAAGCAATTTTTGTCATTTTGAGTATTCATAAAGAAGTAACTCAAATGGTATTGAGATGGGTGTTTATGAATGCGAAGTGGTGTCGTGATTAGTATTCGATTATTTCTGGTGAGTAGATGTTCTAGGGTGGATGATGTTTTGGATGGATTACTATGACGCAAAACTTAATTGAAAAATTTGATTTAGCAAAGTACATTGGAAAGTTAAAACGCAATGATGTTATTCCTGCAGGAGAGCGAGAAGGGTTGTTTAAGGGTGCGCTGGGAATAGAGAAGATGGCACTTGCACAGGGGTTTTACCCTACTATCACTCCAGATTTTCTAAGTATGAAAGGAGATAAAATACTTAGGACATTATATTCTGTTTGTGATATCTTATATGGCATAGGAAATTTTCCACTTAAGACAACAACGCCCCTATTTGCAATGTATTCTCTTACTGATCCAACTATGGTCTTGTCTGTCACTTATTCCTCTGGTAAAAGTAGTGGTGAATTAGTAGGTCCACTGATTGCACATTCTGTTTCTAGTTCGCCAAGTCTACCAGAATTTCTATCTGAAAAATACAAACCAGCAATAAAGACGGATCAGGGTTGTACCTTTGAATTTGGTACGTTAATAACTAAGCTTGTTTTTAATTCCACATTTTCAGGTTTTTTCCCGGAGAGAACGAAGGTCGAAATTGATGTGGCCAAGAATTTATTTGGCTCTCAAATGTACTTAGTTGCACCAGCGGAGTGGACATTGGAGCGAGTTGAACATATAACGCAGGTGGAAGATCCGCTCGTGGTGGGGGTATTAAGCAAGCAAATGTTTCTCATTGATAGCTTTGATTGCAGTCCATTAGAGGAGTATGTAAAAGGAAAGTACGTTAGGTAGGAAAAAACAATGGATAATGATGAAGTCAAGTGCTTAGAGGAACTGTTGAAAATTCATGAAATTGTTGATGGTTGTAAATGTGGTGAAGTAACTCTTGATAACCTTAACTCTGCTATTAGTCCTTACGTCAATTTTATTTTTAACACGGGAACTATTGCTGAGAAGTTATATGCTTTGAAATTAGGTTATGATGCGTTTAATTGTGCAGCTGCTTACCAAGGTTACTCAGGTAAGGAGGAGTTACGTCAACTTGCCATTGAACATGGTTTCGAGTTTGTTGGTGAGGAACCTAAATTGAATTTTGATCCAGTTACTTTTCTGTATGCTTGTGAATATGAAAAAGCATCTCGGAAGAACTAACTGATTAGGGGAGATTAATTATGATGGACTTAGGACAAGAGGTTAAAAGATTTTGGGAGATTGGTTTTTCGGTAGCCATTAAGTTAGGACATTACACGCATGATGAATGGGGTGAGACGAGGATCATACGATTTAACGCCAATAATTTTACCTGTTTTTTGGATGAAAGTCGGATGGTTGAGCGTGTTGTATCTGTGAAGTATACAAAAAGTGGTATGCTTTATACCAAAAGTACGATCGGAAACTACTTGCCTTCGCGAAATGACAGTACTCTCGTTTATCAAGGGACTTCCAAGAGAATTGCAAGGTATGAGCCTGGTGAATGGGAAGAGGATCTTCAGTTCTGGTATAGAATAGCTCAGAGAAAACAAGAAAACCGTGTGGATATGGAAAATGGGCGGTGAATTTACTATAACACAGAATATCATTATTAATCATAATTTAGGAGAATATATTGCAAATGCAGGAGGATGAAATTATGCCATATCAATTTAATTTAACACGGTGGTGTCCACCACTGAGCGATACGATTCGACGTATGGCTAATGACCCCCAGACAGAGATCGTCAAGATGGGGATTAGTTATGGTGAAGGTCATATAGTATCTCCTCATCCATTGTTTACTACTCATATCTTCAATTGTAATGTTGTCGTTCTTTTTGGAACGGAATATGGGGCGATGTCACACTATCCCTGGTTAGTGAACGATCCTCGTAATTATGTGTCTACATTTGTTGATGAAGTGATGGACAAGTCAAAGTCAAACGGTTTGGAAGCTGTCGTTATCAGTGGGGATACAGTTGGACATGAAATTATTACAGAAGAATTGGATAAAAAAGGCATTGATATTAGAGCTGAATTCTGTGATGATTTCCCCACTCTATTGCGAGAAGATTTTGGTAATGCTATTTTGCGTTATCTGACGACTGGTAAAGAGTGTGCTAGTTATGAAGGATTAGCAGCTGAGTTGGGTGAAAAGTTTGTCCTTGCTATTCCAAAAACACGAGAAGTGCTGCTCTATAGCACCGCTACGAAAGTTGGAAGCAGAGTACTTACTCGTTGAATGTAGTATAAAGATTGCCAATTTGAGGATCATTAATTTTTGGCTTTATAGTCGACCAAGGAAGTCTTGCCGGACGCAAGACGCCCCTTGTTCGACTATTAGGAGTCCAACTTGACAACGGATTTTCAAGTTGGACGACTATATCTCAAATCGTGTTGAGATAGTTGCTTATATTGTCCACTTCCCCCTCTAATTCTACTTCTAGAATTATAAAAAGGGTGGTGTGCATGGACAAAAGAGGGAAGTTCGTAATAGTTGATGGACTCGATGGTGTGGGTAAGGGTGAGGTAATTCGCGCGATTGTAGAATATGAACAAGGGTGTGGGCGGTCCATTTTTGATGTGAATAGTTGGTGGGGAACGGATCTTAGCGTGCTGCCTCTGCGTGATTATAATCCACGCGTGAAGGAGATTGTTGATGATCCTTTGATTGTGACTTCGGAGCCTACGTTTGCGGGGGTAGGTCGTCGGATTAGATTAGAATACATTTATCGCAATACCCGTGACTATGATCCGCGGGTGATTGCGGAGGCGTATGCCCTAGATCGCCATGAATTATATACTACTACCATTGTACCATTTTTAGAGCTGGGTCTTGATATTATCCAATCCAGAGGAATTATTACGAGTTTAGTGTATCAGATATTTGATTCCCAAAGTCGATCGGCCGTTGGTATTACAATTGATGAACTGCTTGCTCTTCCTGGCAATGCCTACGCGATGAGGTTTGCACCGTCACTTCTTATTATCCCAACGGTCTTAGATTTCGATTTGTTGCAGCAGCGGCTTGCGTTACGTGAAAAGAAGGATAATGCTATTTTTGAATCAGTAGAGTTTCAACGCCAATTGAAGCCAGTGTATGAGAGTGCGTGGCTGCGTGAACTATTTGAAAATGCGGGAAGTAAGGTTGCCTATTTAGATGCGGGAATGAGCGTTGAAGAGACACGTCGACAGGCGGTGGAGTTGTGGAAAATGGAGTGAAGTATTAGGGTTCTTCTTTATCACAGAGCATTTTTCAGGAAAATGTTTATAAATAGTCATCCCTAGTCAGTACTCATGAATTATTGGAATCTTCTGGATATGCAACCAAGAGCTAAAAAGACGACGGCGCCGGATAATACACAGGATTCCATTTTGCAGAAATTGATGCATAACCCTCTACAGACGTTTAATCAACTCTGGAATAAGGAAGGTCCTAGCAATAAGTTTGCGTATCATGTTCATGTCTTAGAGCGAAAGGGGCTTCTTGCGAAACGTGAGCAGCGATATTTTCTGAGTTCACAGGGGAAAAAAGAAGTCGCTTATCTTAAAAGTAAGACGGGTAAACGATTGCAGCCTCCGATTGTTGCGGTGGCAATTGTTGTAAAACGTGGAAATAAGTATCTGATGCAACAGAGAACGCAGGAGCCATTTTTTGGGTATTGTGGTTTTCCCAGCAGCAAACTTGGCTGCGAGCAGTATATCTATGAATGTGCAGCAACGACGCTCGAAGAGGAAACGGGTTTGCATTGTGATTTACAACTTCGCGGTTTATTTTCATCTAAAACGTTTGCTTCGGACCAAATGCTCTATAATCATCAATTATTTGTTCTTGTTGGAACATCTCCTATGGGTGAGTTTAGAGCGAGTAGTGAGAAGGGAGATAATGTATGGCTGACAAAATCTCAATTGAAGCAAGAAAATATATTACCTAACATTTTGTCACTGATAGGAATTGCTGAAGGGAAGACATTTACATGGATGGAAGCGGATCGCTTTGAAGAGAACAATATTGTTAAATCAATGAAAGTGAAGCGGAAGGAGACATTTTAACGTGATTGTCTGTATTTTTCTCTGAATAATTGAAATCATCCCGTAATCATTCCTATTTTCTCACCTCTGACGTGGTACATTTCTTCGGGGCTATAAAATAATTTGTTACTCTGCACTTAATAAGAAGTATCTCAAATGAGGTTGAGATGGTGTTATATAAATTAGGATTTTGGAGTAGTACTCATATGGATACATTGCCTAAAATGAGACGAAAATATGATTATCCCTTTCTAGGACCTCTTCTACTTTACCTGGATGATAATATTACCTATGAAATTGGAATGAAGCAGGCGGGGAAGATGGAAAATCTTGAACTTGCGATTTATCAGGTCACATCTCATGGAAAAATACCGTTGTATACTGGTAATTCTGTCAAAGAATGGGGTGACGATTATCAATTCTTTCTTTGGGATGAGGGGGAACGTCTCTCGCTTCGTCTTAACAAGTGTCTTAGAATCACTTTTCCTAATAACACTTATGTAAAAATTAACGGTAAAGGAGAAGTGTATTCTAGTAATGGTCACGGTGAATGTACGCGAGTAGCACAACCACGCGAAAATGGGACTCGTGAATTGACGGACCGCTTGATTCCTCGGGAGATAATAGATCCTCCTGGAGGTGATAATCCCTCGGAATCTCCATCTCGTGGTCCACCATTATCAAAACGTTTTAAGCATTTAGAATTTGATTAGATGTTGATTTAACAATTGTTGTAGTTTTCTTTCGTGAATTGCTTTACGTCACTTGCTTACTTTGTATCTTTGAAGAATAATCGTAACCAATTCGTACTGAGTAGATGAATGTGATCTTTGACGGTGATTGCTAGGTAGGATCGATTGTGGAAGTAAAGGTGGTCTAGAGAAGTTGCATTCTCTTCTAATTCTAAACGAGCTTGAATTTCTCCTTGAGAGGATAGGATATAGACTCCTTCTCTATTGGTGCGGACAATGATTTCTGGTTTTTGGTCACCAGTGAGATCTACAAGAACGGGCGTATGTCGAAAATACTCTCTATGTAATTTTGTTTCTGTTCGCCACGCTTCTTGTGGAATGCCTTCTTGTGTTGCGTAGGCTGCTATGAGAGTTCGATTAAATGAGTACAGCAGATCATTTATCCCATCATTGTTGAGATCTTCTGATGACCATACGGTATTTGGATGAGTGAATTCTTCTTCAAGTGGTAGTTCAGTCTTGGATATAATCGGTTGACCGCCTCTTTTTGTCTGGAGTACGTGAATAGAAGGCTCAGCGGTGGCAATCGTGACAATGGTGTTACTTCCCTCCTCTGCAAGGAGAGGTTTTTTGATGGGTTTAATTGGCCAAGTTCTGTTTTTTTGACCTGTATATTTGACAATGAGTTCCCTTTCATTATTACGGGTGATGATTTCTACTATTCCATCCCCATCAAGATCGGCTACAAGAGGAGCCATTAAATTGTCCACGTCTTTGTGCTCATTACTATAGTGATTCAAGTATAGCCCTGCTCCAGGTCTACCTACGGTTACTAAACCTTTCGTGGTCTCGAAAATATATCCCTGTTTACCGTTCCAGAAAAAGTGGGTTAACTCTGTACTGGTATGATTCACGCTTGCAAGTGTCCTTGTTGTGATACCCCAATTGTCCAATCCTAACTCGTAGACAGTTCCAGTGGGTGTTGAGATGAGTGCGGTGCCAACATTAGTTGTACTAAATTTTCCCTTAATTTCTGAGCTTAATGTCGTTTCTGTTGGTGCTGTTGTTCCATTCCAGAAATATACTTTTCCTGTGTCGTCAGCGTAGAGCAGGTGTTCTGGCTCTCCTAGTGCTTCCACATTGGTGGTAATAGATCCCTTCGCTAATGGTGATGTGAGAATTTTATAATCAATTTGGAGTTTTGGAAGATGATATTGGTCAATGGCGTAAGAATGTACTTGGTCAGGATAAAGTTGGTGGGTGAGAAGGGTACTGAGGAGTAATTCTAAATCTGGTTTTGTGGCAGGATAACCTTCACTTGATCTTTTGGCTGCCTGATCGTTTCCTGCTTTTACTTCGGTGGCAAAGGCGGTACGGTGATAAGGTTCTTGAAATAGTGTATACCCAGCATACAGAACGCCGAGTGATGAGATGGCTACGCCGGCGCCAACGATAAAGTACCACTCAACGATGCCAGCAGCGTTTGATAGTGCTTTCTCACGCTTTTCTATTGCTTCATTATGCGCTTGTGCTTGCGCAATTTTGTAGTTAATTTCTGCACGAAACTTGGCAATAATTTGTGACATGTTAAGGTGATCCTCCCGTAAAGATATGTATGGCGGACTGTTGGATTTCAGCTAATTTTTCTTCTATTTTGGCCTGTCTTGTTGGACTTATCTCTTGAAGATTAGGAGATTTTGATGATATTGCAGTAAGGAAAAATATGGCAGCGGTGAGAATTGATCCGACAAGAAGGCTGTAACCCAAAACCTCTGCGCGATGTTGCCAGGAACTACCATGCTGATACTGATGTAAGACACTTCGCCAGGAGAAATTTCTACTCGGAACAGTGATTTCGTCTAATAAAAATGAGTCGTCTTTATTAGGGTCATAGGCTTCAAGCATATTTTCCAACTCATCGATTCTTTCCAACGGTATTTCTGTTAGGTTGGCACAAGGAGAGGCGGCATTTGCAGTAGTAATGGCTTTTTTTAGAGCTTGGACTAATTTTGGATACGCTTGACACCAATCTGCGCTGAGAGGAACAGTACTCAGATCTCCTAGGTTAGTTGCCATATTGGCAAGATCCCGAAAGTGATTTCTTCGTTCAGCGGGGGGGAATTTGGCAAGCACTCTTGCGGTAAGATCAAGGTTTGTGAGTCCATGAATTTCATAGCTACTTGGTGAATTGAGATTCAATAGACTCAATACCGCAAGGTAATCCCACTGCATCCCTATTGTTTTGTATGCGTAATTAGAGTGCTTTGCAGGCTTTGTAGGGATAACTTGTTGACTGATTGTGCCGTCAACGACATCACGCAGTAGTTGATGTAGCGGAGTGGGGAGAATTTTCTCTTCTTGATAGTCTTTGCTATCAACAACAACGTCGGGGTGGTAGTTGATACTTTTGCCATCCTTTATGGTGCTGATGAATGTATATTTTTTGAATTTGTCAATTTCAAGTGGACGGCGTCCGTAGACAAAATCTTCGAGTGTCTTTCGTTCTGAGCGTGTTCCTAATTGGTTGATGGCTGGTTTCATCCATTCATAGGTATACTGTAAATATGTTTGCGCTGAAATCTTTTTCTCTATCCATCGATTGCTTTGGAGTATAGTGACGGTGATCATGGAGTAACGGCCGTCGGGAACTAGATTGTTATATTTTGGACCCGTACCATATTCTTGCGAAAGGGAAAGGGGATAGGATCGAGAGCATTGTTTCTCGTTTAGAATTGTTGCAGCATAGAACAATAGGAATGATTTGATTTGGTGTTTATCTTCCATATAGTCGCCAAGTAGTTCATAACGATCGGTAAGGCCATGGGAGTTTCCTTTAAGACGTAAATTAATTCCGCAAGAGAGATGGTTTAACACGAATAAACTATAAGGAACAGCAAAACGGCGCATAACTTCTTGGGGCGTGTTCGATGTTGCTCCAATATTATAATGCATGGAGTAACCAATAAGGTTGAGGGCGAGGTCGGAGGAGATAAAATCAACGAGTTCCTTGCGAGCAAGATAGAGTGCATCGACTGCTTTTGAGGCGAAGCCGCGCGAAACAAGAACTGGAGCTGAGACCGCTTCTGGTTCTTGCTGATCACAATAGAAAGAACTTCCCTGCATTGTGCGGTAACAGGTATCTGAAAACTTAAAGTGTGGCTTTTGATATTTTTTCGCTAATCCTCGCCATAGATCTGCAAAATTTACTCCGTCTTGTCCTTGATATAATTCGTATTCAGTTTCGATGCCAACGTAGGTGTACGTGCTCATAGAGTAAGGTCCTCTGGCGCACGGCCGTAATACAAATTATAGAATACACGGGAGAGTGTCATTATAACAGAATTGGAAGATGTATTTTGATAGGTTGTTGGTTGTGCTTCGAGCCGAAAATAGAAAGGGAGATCATTGTTTAGGTGAAATTCGTCTAGGAGTCCGGTGAGTTTGTTCCACGCTGCTTTATAGGGCGTTGTGTTTTGACTATCCATCTTTTGTCCACTGTCTGCGGGTTTCACACGGTTGCACATAATGGCAAGAGCATAATCTCCATTGATAACGCCGGCTTCCAGAGTGTCTGATCCGTCTTGGAAATCAGTTATATATCCTAATTTACTTCCTACTCTTGTTCTTCTAGGGAGAGCGGATGATAATGGGCCGGATGCTCCTGCTGATTCAAGAAGACTTCGCATAAAGACACAAGATCGATGTGATCCAGCCTGGCCTTTGTATACTAATGACACTAAATGGGCGAGATCGTGAGCGGTGGTAAGATTGCTTCCATCAGGGTTCCAACTTGTTGTGAGACGTGGAACACGCGGTGTTAACAAATGGGCAAGCATAGTCTTTGGTGCGCCTAGCTGGTGGATGTATTCATTTAATTTTTGGAGGCCCATAAAATCAGCAAGCATGTTCGTAGCTTCGTTATCGGAGTTCACAATCATGTAGCGCAGTAATTCGCGAACGGTGATGGTACTTCCTATGGACATGCATGTTACGGGATCATAGGACTCGAGGGGATAGGCATGATCTACGGCAAATTTGTGATTCAACTTGAGCGTGTGTTCGTCAATTTCTCTCATAATTCCGATCATAACTGGTATTTTTATCGTTGAAGCTGACCAACCTAGACGCTCGGCATTAACTCCGATTGTAGGATTTGATCCTTTGATGTCTATAAATGAGAGGTTTATTCTTCCCTCAAGCTCTTCTTCAAGGTGGTGGACTATTTTAGGGAGATTTTCTTGAATATTTTCCCACGTAAGGTCGCGAAATTGAGTAATGTGGAGTTGTTCTTTTTTATGGTGTTTTATTTTTTGAGGGGGTTCATATTGGAATGAGGATCGGTAGAGGGATCTTGACAGATGGAAGCGCGGTTGAAAAGACATTTCATCTTCTAGTGGGTTTTGTTTAATGTTAAACGTGAATGCATCGGAGTAATTATGGATTGTCGTTTGGATGGTGTCTTGCAGTGTTCTTCCAATACTTCTAGCCCTACTTAGAGCACTTTTGACTTTTGCAATCTTGTTTGATTTGACCATGGTTTAAGTTATTACGCTTGATTAGTTATCTACCATCCATTTTGGATTAGTAATTTGATTTTTTTTACAACAATTGTTTGAATGTCAAAAAATGTCTTCCAGGACAGATTTTGAGAAGCATAGTGTATTCTCTTATTGCTGAGAGGAGAGGTGAAGATGGTGGTTGGGTACTGAGGTGTTGATGCAAAGCTTCATTCATTTGTTTTACTTTTTGGTTGAATGTTTCGTCTTGGCAAACGGATTCATCAAATGCAGGTAGACAAAGTAAGGGATGTTGTACTGGTGACAATTCTGCGTTGTACTGTGCGGTAAGTGTGGCGAGATGATCAAATTGGCCGTACGTATGGGAATGAATGGTGAGGGGTCCTCGTGCGTTACTGGCAAGAGTTGCTACTAAATTTTGAAAGGCTCGATGGGATGCATTAGAATTGACGCATTGATCAATATTGAGAAATACTACACCTACACTATTTTGGTTTTTTCCATATATGTGTGCGCCTTGAATATTAATGGGGCGGGTCTGAAATATTGTACCCTCAGAGTTGATCGCAAAATGATAGCCAATTCCTGCTAGACCACGTTGTTTTGAATAGGTGAGAAGATTATCGAGATTAGTATGCTTGTATGTGTTATGAACATAGAGGGATGAGAATGAAGGCATAGGGGTTACATCGGATCCTAGTTCGTAGTCACAAATGAGAAGAGGAAGACCTTTGCACAGCGATGTTTTGAGGTGAATTGACATACTCAGAAATTTTATCTTCTGCTTTATAAATTTAATTACTCTGAAGTAATACTCCCTAGCGCATTCCCAGTATCTGATAGGTTTTTCCTTCTAAATCAAAATGTACTGCTTCTCCTTTTGAGATTTCTCGTATATGTTTGTTTACACCAAATTCTGTTTTTAAGTAGTGACGCGGAAATTCTCTTGCGACTTCTAAATGCGTTACCATTATCAGTCCGTCAATGCCATCTTTCCTTTCATTCACAAGTTCAACTAATCTATTCCTGTCTGGATTCCGATAATAACTATCTTTGGGCGCGTCATTTCCTGACCATAAATATGGAACGTGTTCAAATTCCGGCAACGCTAATTGTGTAATTAGAATCTCTGAACTATCTAAGGCTCGAGGGGCTGTTTAAGAAATGACTCTTGCGGAGCCTCCGTCTAGAATCTCTTTTATTCCTTTACCTAAAACTTCCATTTGCCGACGGCCAAAATCATTAATTCTGTTATCTTCACCATAATTTGCGTGTCGTGCAATAAATAAGTGTTTCATACTTCTAAAAGATCAATTATCCTTTTAAGATTTTGTGTGGTCAAGTAGAATTATTTAACTCGTCTGCTTATCAAGCGTGACTTTAATTTAATACTATTTTTTTACTTGCTTTGACGTACCATTCTGCTTTCCAATCATCATATTCTTGGAGCATATGGTCCCATGGCGGGAGACTAAAATTACGGACTTGGCCACGGGTGAGAACCTGTGTTTCTTCAATGTGAAGATGGAGTACGTCAGCAAGGGTTATGAGATGTTTTTCATCGATTGCAGCAAGGTCAATTTGTGGTGTGTGGAATATTCGTCCAAATTTTGAGTCTCGGTAGGGCATACTTTGCGCGGTACGACTTTCAGGATGTAGAATGTTGAATATTACGTAGTTTTTTGAGACTCGAGTCATTTCTCGTATTGCTCCAAAGTATGATTCAGAGAGTAGGGGAAGGGTTTCAAATGCGATAACTGCATCAAATGAATTATCAGCAAAGGGCAGAGCTGTTGCGCTTGATTGGATCAAGGCTGCATTTGTGCCAATGGCACGTGCTTGCGTGAGTGCGGCAGCTGAGATGTCGACCCCGACAAGTGAGGCGCATCTTCTCTCAATGTATGAATGAACCATGTTTCCGCAGCCGACATCAAGAACATTTTTACCTTCTAATGTGTGAAGATCAAATTTTGCTAGAAGATCGTAGCCGTGCATACTGGCTAGATCTTCGGGATCCGATGTCCAAATATCATCCCAAAATTGCTGCAGTGAATTTCTCATTGGGTTGTTTTCGGAAGGCTAATTTTTAAGATTTTAGTTTTTTTTGTGATTATTCTTGTGATTATTCTTGTATCTCTTTTGTTGGCTGGGTTGAGGTTTAGCAGAATTGAGGTTATAAGGATGTTTACTCAAATGGATTTTAGATTTTATTTTATATAGAAGTGGCACTTCCGGGTTTGTATGCATACTGAACAACAAACAATTATCCGCAAATTGATGCATTATCCTGGTCTTACGTTTAATGAACTTTGGAATAAGGAAGGGGTGAGTAGTGCATTTGCGTATCACTTAAAGACACTGTGCGAGCAAGGACTTGTTGAGAAAAAAGATGAAATGTATTATCTTAGTTCACAAGGAAAATCACATGCGACGTATGTTGAAGGAGAAAGTGGTAAGGAGGGCAAGTTTCCTCTGATTGGAATTGTAGTTCTTGTTTATGACGCCATTACCAATAGGTATCTTTTGATGAAGCGACTTAAAGAACCGTTCTATGGTTACTGGGGTTTTCATGGTGGGAAGGTTAAGTTTAATCAGTATATTTTAGAATGCGCGGAGCAGGAATTGCGTGAGGAGACGGGTTTAGAATGCGATTTGGAATTAAGAGGTCTATTTTCTGGTAAAACGTACAATAATGGTAAACTGGCGTATAATCATCAAATGTTTATTATTAAAGCGACGAATCCGAGGGGAACGTTACTGGAGAAGACACGGGAAGGAATTAATCAATGGTTTTCGCTGGAAGAGATTAATGATCTTCAGGCGTTTCCCAATGTTCCTGAGTCGATTAAGATTATTCATAGCACCCATTTTCGGTGGGTCGAGGCGGATCGCATTCAAGAAAATGATGTGTTTAAAGAGCTGACAATATTAAAAGATAAAGAAATTTAAAAAACTAAAACACGTGATCTTCATGCACTGTTTTATAGCTGTGGAGTTCTTGCGGAGTAAACCATAATGCTATTTCCTGTTTTGCTTCATCAGAGTTTCCTGAGGCATGGATTAAGTTTTCAATTGCTTTTCCCTGCTGATCGGAAAATCCATAACTCATATGAGCAAAGTCTCCGCGAATGGTTCCTGGTGCTGCACCTTTTGGTTCGGTTGAACCTACAATTTTACGAACATTTTCTACACAGTTAACGCCTTCGAAGCAGAGAGCCATTACTGGACCACTCGTCATAAATTTAAGAACGTTTTGAAATACCGCTTCCCCTCGCCGTTTAATTACTTCGCCAATATCTTCGTAGTGTTTGTAGGCGAGATCTTCGTTAATCCAAGTCATTTTTGATCCTACTACTTTAAAACCGGCGTCTTCAAAACGAGAAATAATTCGACCCATTAAGCCGCGCTTTACAGCATCTGGCTTTAATAATACAAGTGTTCGCTCAATCATGTTGTATCCTCCACTGGGATAATAATTTAAATAATAATTGAAAAATAAAAAATGGTTTATTCCTCAGCTACTTTTGGTTTCTTTTCTACTTCAACCTTCTTATCAGCAGCTTTTACGTGAGTTCCTTTCTTGTGCTCTTTTTGGTAGGTCTCGGTCCACTTGATGACAAGGGGCTTGCGACGGAGCTTGTGAAGATTCTTCTCACATTTATTTGAGCAATAATGGTCGATTTTACCACTTGCGTAGACGAACATTTTTCCTGTTCCTTCTTTGATTGCTCTTCCACAAAATGTGCATTTAACCATTGCAGTTCACCTTTATTTTCGGCCAGCACCGCTGGAACCACCACGACGTCCGCCACCTAAGCGCTGTGCTTCGATTTCGGTTTCCATAAGCATTAAGATGTCGCCAATTTGGACGGGTCCTTTAACGTTACGTCGGATTGCTTTGTTCTTGTCACGGCCATCTAAAATCTGGCACATAACTTGGGTTAATTCACCGCGGGATCCAGCGCGAGAGACGATTTCCTTTACTTCTGCAGGAATTGCATCTGGAAATCTGATTTCTCCCTCAATACGCTCTTCTACCTGCGGCTTGTCGGTCTTTTGATTAGCCTCGGGTTTTTTTGCAGCCATGATTATTCACCTATCCACGAGCGAGTGATTCGATTGCTGCTTTAGCTTCTCCTTCACGTACAACAGCAACAGCGGCAGTAGAAACTGGAAGCCCAGCGGCTGCACCAAGATCTTCTTTTTTGGTCACTTGGAAACAAGGTACATTTTTTTCTTTACAGAGTAAAGCAAGATGCATAATTATCTCTTTAGGACTAACGTCTGCTGCGAATACAACAAGCTTAGCTTCGCCTTTTTCAATTGCTTTGGTGGTCTCGTTTGCACCTTTTCTGATCTTACCGGTATTTCGTGCTACTTCAACTGCTTCTAAAACTTTTGCTTCATCGGCCATTTTATAGTTACCTCATATGTTTTTGATCTGGATTAATTACCAACGTGTAACAGAACTTGCTACCTCGCGAAAGCCGCTCATTGGTAATAGTTATTTGAACAAGGCGGTGTTTTATAAAGGTTGTGGTGAATTTGAGATGGGATTGTTAGATAGAATTAGATTTTAATTATTGGACCCCCGAAAAGTTAGAGTCTGGTGAGTCCTTAGATGATTTGTGTCTTGTTGTTGGTTTACGCCGTCCTTTATCAGAAGATGTTTCAGTCTTTTTGCCACCACAATACTCTTAAATGTGATTCAATTCCTGTTCTTTATGTCGTTTAAATATGCTCATTTAGCGGATTTACATTTAGGCTCTTGGCGGGAAGAAAAAATGCGGGATCTTTCAACGAAGGCGTTTCTGATGGCACTTGATAAGTGTGTTGCTGATCAAGTTGATTTCATTTTATTTACTGGTGATCTCTTTAATACGTCACTTCCGGCGCTTGATACTTTAAAACTGGTAACGAAAAGGTTAAAGGAGTTGAAGGATAAAGGGATTGCGTTGTATACGATCGCGGGGTCCCATGATTTTTCACCGAGTGGTAAGACGATGATTGATGTACTTGAGAATGCGGGACTTCTCAAGAATGTGTGCAAAGGCAGCGTAAATCCGGAGACGAAGGAGTTAGAACTGCGATTTACAGTAGATGAGAAAACAGGTGCAAAGATGTTGGGTATTCTTGGCCGGCGAGGAATGCTTGATCGGTTGTATTACGAGAATTTACATCGGGAAAGTTTGGAAGGAGAGGAAGGGTATAAAATTTTCTTATTTCACACTACTATTGGCGAGTTACTTCCTAAGCATCTTGATTTGATGGATAGTCAACCCCTTAGTTTTTTACCACGCGCTTTCAATTATTATGCGGGTGGTCATATTCATCATCCAACTAAAAAGGAGTTTCCACCGGATTATCCAGTGGTCACCTATGCGGGGGCGTTGTTTCCTAACAATTTTGCGGAAGTTGAGCGATATGGGCATGGTGGTTATTATTTGATTTCTGTAGATTCAGAACTTGGTGATTCTAGTAGTAATTCTCATGGCAATTCTACCACTGGTGATTTTGGAGTTGGAAGTATCAAGCAAAATGTGGCATGGGTTCCCCTTGAAGTGATTAAACATCGGTCCTATGAGTTGAATTGTAATAATAAAGCTCCGGAGATTGTGACGTATGAAATTATGGATGCTTTTGAAAATGAAAAGTTGGATAATACACTTGTTACACTCCGGTTGTATGGGATACTCTCGCGCGGCCATGTGAGTGATGTGAATTTCAAAGAGATATTTGATCGGTTGTATAACCGTGGTGCTTATTTTGTAATGAAAAATACAGTGAAATTGGAGTCACAGACATTTGAAGAGATTAAATCAGCGATTTCCAATCCGGAAAATTTGGAAGAGGAGACAATCAAAGAGCACTTGGGTCAAGTAAAATTATTTGAAATTGGTTTGGAGTTAGATTTAACAAAATCACTGTTGCAGGCTCTGGCTACTTCCAAACGAGAAGGAGAGACCGCTACTGATTATCAACGTAGAATTGAGAGTGATATGAATCGACTGTTGGAAATTGATTTTAGCTAAAGAGAAGTTTGCTCAAAATCGTAGATATGTGGAAATCATCAATTGGATGATCACTGTTTTGTTGAGATGAAAAAACGTGGCGGGCGGTATGAGGTGAAATACGGACGTTTATATGGTGCAAGTATTGCGGTGTATGGCATAAGCTTACTCTTTATATGGTATCTCGATACTCTCTTTAAGTATCTTGATTCTCGAGTGCTGTGGATTCTCGGTGGTTGTTTCGTTAGTTATATTGTCCTCGCTCCTTTGTATTATCATTACCTTGAGCCTCATGCAGTTATGAATAAGCCTCTCCTGATTTTACAAGGGCTTCGAAAAGTCCTACTGGGGCGCTGGATGAGTGTGGATACGGATGAGAAGGTGGCCTTCTTGTTTTGGTTTGTTAAGTTGTTCTTTTTGCCGATGATGATTAACTTTCTACTTGGGAATATGGGACGATTACTTACCCAATCTTTGTTTTCTTCATTTTCGTTTCTGCTCATTCTCCTTTTTACAATTGATACCATCTATTTTACTATTGGATACATTTTAGAAATGCCTCTGCTCGGTAATGTCGTGAAGTCGGTTGATTCGACTTTCTTAGGCTGGATAGTCGCATTGGTTTGTTATCCTCCGTTTAATTATTGGGTAGGAAATTATATCCCTTGGGGAGCCCATGATTTGGTGTATTTTGGTAGTGATTTTGTAACTGCGGTTGCGCGAGTGGTTTTGATACTCTTGCTTTTGGTATATGTTTGGGCGAGTGTTGCACTTGGATTTAAAGCATCGAATTTGACGAATAGAGGAATTGTGACAAAATTCCCCTATTCTCTTGTGCGACATCCGGCATATATGAGTAAGAATTTGTTTTGGTGGATTACTTTAATTCCTGTGATTTCATGGAAATTTGCGCTGGGTTTGTTTTTTTGGTCAGTGATTTATTATTTTCGAGCCGTGACTGAAGAACGTCATTTGGGGATGGATCCTGAGTACCGGGACTATTCTTCGCGAGTTAAATGGAAATTTATTCCGAAAGTGTGGTAGGGGGTATTAACTCTGAATTATACTTCCTCGGTGATTTTACTGTGAGTTATCCCTCTTTTGATCTATTCCAATTCTTCCCATTACTTTTTTAAAGAAGGTCTAACTCCCGCTACACCATGGAACTACCACAACATTATAATCCTTCTGAAGCGGAGAAGCGCTGGCAAAATTATTGGGCTGATCAGGATATTTATACCTATCATCCAAATTCAAAGCGTGAACGGTTTGCCATTGATACCCCCCCACCAACAGTATCTGGCAGAATGCATATGGGGCATGCGTTTTCGTATACGCAGCAAGATATTATAGCTCGCTATCAAAGGATGAAAGGCAAGAATGTCTTTTTTCCATTTGGTACTGATGATAATGGGCTTCCGACAGAGCGGCTTATTGAAAAAAGTAAGAATATTTCGGCGAATAAACTTCCACGATCTGAATTTATTGCGATTTGTAATGATGTTATTGCGCAGGAAAAACCAGTTTTCATTCAAAGTTGGAAAGATATCGGTATGTCTGCTGATTTTAAACGATCGTATTCTACTATTAACAAGCAGTCTCAGGTTACGTCACAGGCTTCATTTATTGATTTGTTTCATAAGGGGAGAATCTATCAACAGGAGTCGCCGGTTGCCTGGTGTGTTGAGTGTCAAACGGCGATTGCGCAGGCGGAATTTGATAATATTGATTTAACGTCCCACTTTAATGACATTAAATTTAGCAGTGGAGGGCGAGATTTAGTTATTTCGACAACGCGTCCTGAAATGCTGCCGGCGTGTGTAGCACTATTTTGTCATCCTGGCGATGCGCGGTATAAAGACTTGAAAGGAAAGTTTGCGACCGTTCCTCTCTTTAATTATGAGGTACCAATACTTTCTGATGAGTCGGTTGCAATGGATAAAGGTACAGGTTTGATGATGGTGTGTACGTTTGGAGATAAGGAGGATGTTGAAAAATGGCATCGCT
>CAYIEX010000016.1:0-18514 GCA_964362485.1 uncultured Methanosarcinales archaeon
GCCAGGCATAACCAGCTTTGAGACACCATTGTGCACCCTCTTTCATTACCTCTCGGAATTCTTCCTTTGTAGACTTAACAAAACCCTTACAGCCAACTCCGGCAGGAACTTTCTTATATAATGCATCAACTAACTGCTTAATTTTAGGTCTAACTTCATCAATTGTAAGATTAGTCGTAATTAAACGCATCCCACAATTGATATCAAAACCAATTCCACCGGGAGAGATTATTCCCCCATTATGAATATCAAAAGCTGCCACACCGCCGATAGGAAAACCATATCCCCAGTGACCATCAGCCATACAATACGCAAATTTTTGAATACCAGGCAAACTAGCAACATTAGAAATTTGATTAAATACACCCGCATCCATTGCGCCAACCAGTTCATCATTGGCAATAATTCTCGCAGGGACATTCATCCCAGCTTTATGCGTAATAGGCAATTCAGTTATCACATTTGAAATTCGAATTGCATCAGCAGGCGGTCCAATAAGTATTCCTTCTTCAGGTTCCATTCTTTTTCTCCTTTTGTGACTTTTCACGATAGCTTTTTAAATATTTTTCTATTATCACAAAGTAGTGGTATCAAAAAAGCTTCGTTTTGAACTTAAAAGAAAGATAATACACATCATCTTAGGTCTCGCCCTCACGACACTATTGTACAATGATCTTCTAAGTACCACCGCACTTATTTTGGGACTTATTTGCGGGATTCTGCTAATTTTAATCACCAAATATGCCCATATCCCTTTATTTAGCCATGCTCTAGATCAATTTGAGCGGACCGAATATCGAAAGGATTTTCCTGGTAAAGGAACATTTTTCTTCGTTTTAGGTTCCTCACTTACAATAACTATATTCCCAAAAGAGATTGCCCTTGCCTCCATCCTAATACTAACCTTTGGCGACTCCATGAGTGCAGTTTTTGGTCTAATTATCGGAAAAACTCGTAACCCCTGGCGAGAGAAAAGCAAGAAAACCCTCGAAGGAACATTAGCAGGTATTGTATGCGCCACTATCACTGCAACTATCTTTATTCCTCTCCTTCATGCCGCATTTGCAAGCACTCTTGTCATGACCCTCGAATCATTAGACCTTCAAAAGAAAAGTATTTTTCTAGATGACAATTTGTTGATTCCCATTTTATCAGCAGTTATACTGCAAAGTATAGTACTTTATCTAGCGTAATTCAAAGTATATTATTTCATTTAGTGTAATGAAAAGAATAGTATTTTACTTACTGTAATGCGAAGTATTGAAGTATACTAAATCTAACATGTGCCTGTTTATTCAACCCTAATAAATGCCAAATCCAGACTAACGAGCAAATTACATTTACCCTAATTATTTAAAACTCACTATTCTTCATCAAGTATGCCTCTACCAATAGAAAACAGCGATGAACAACGACGCCTAAAAATCAAAGAAGGCGAACTAGTTGAAGATATCTATGACCTGGAAGCACTAGAACAATTAGAGGAAGACGATGAAATTAAGCCTTGGGAGCAAGGATTCGTCCAGGGCACTTTGAATCACCATCTTGCTAAAGATGCCTTAACCGGAAAACCGATTATTAATGCAGATCAAGCCTACGAAATTCGCCTAGGAGACGACCTCTATTGGTTTGAAAACGAGCATAACGCCCAAGAATATTTGAAACAAAAAAAACCAGTAAAGCGCTAAGTGTTGCTATTTTTTGACTACATAATACCGCTAGAATATGGCTTCCTCATTCTATACAGGCAAGAATCTTATAACCTCAAAACGATACCATAGTATGGTACGACAAGACGAAAATAAACGAAATCAACCCTCTGCCGATGTACACGGTAATCGAGACGAAGATTTACAGCGTATAAGCAGAGAAGGAAGAAATAAGCCTATAGACCAACGATTTGAGGGAGATGTAGGGAATGGTGGTAACGCAACTTCAATTGACCGTAATGCCAACATTCGCCGTGACGAGACAATGCAAAATGAGCGAATCTCGAAAGAGCGTAACCGGCAAGAACAAAAAAAGTGAAATAGTTAAAAAAACTAGTAGTTATAAACAATTAATTGATTAGATTGAGTAATTTAAAATAAGTAACTAGAAATAAGAAAAACTTCCTATAGGGAGGTTTTTCTTTTTTTCTGTAATTCTGTTTCTATAGCCTGAAAAATGGTATACAAAACATCCATTAAACTCCAATCTTCACGACTAGCATTGAGAAATAAACCTGCAGCCTCCAGTTTAGCACTGGCATGGTAAAGATGCTCACGTCCATTTGCTGATGATTGCTTTAATATTAAAGTAAGTGAGAAATGTTGTTTAATAGATCGTTGCAAACGAAATGCCTGATGATAAGCCACTTTTTGTATAAGCTTTTTCTCTGCAGGAGTGACTTTTAGAGCCGTTAAACCAACAAAATTTAGATCAAAGTTAGCCCGGACTACAAGAGCGCTTACATTTTGCAAAAGCGCCTGCATAGTAAGTAGCCCCAAATACCTGTCCCCATCCATTACGATAAGACTAGAAATATTATTTTTTTGCATCAACTGTACGGCATTCAAAACGCTATCTTTAGCATAGATGCTAACCAGATTCTGCATCGTCGCAAAATTCGACAGTGGCAAATTCGTTAAATGAGGTACGTTAGGATCAGCACCACGTGTACTCATAGGCCGACGTGTACGATCAGAATGCTCACGGCGTGGAGGAAGAGCAAGATATTTTTTTAAAAGATCTTTATAGCTAACAACTCCAGTAACTTCACCGTTTTCAAGAAGCGGAAGATGGTCTAACTTTTGTTCATGCATCATATCAATTGCCAACGCAACAGGATCTTTTGCTAGCAGTTTGGTGTTTTTAACAAGTTTGATATCGCTCACTTTCCAATTCTTTGCCTCATCCAACTCTAAAGCATGGCATAAAATATCCTTGGCAAAAACAGCACCCGTAATTCCATTATTAATAACGACAGGTAAATACTCAGCATTATTTTTGGCCATGACCTCAGCAACATCAAGTATACTATCATGCTCTGTCACAGTCGATGTTTTCCGCACATTTCCTTTCAACTTTGTTACTGTCACATCAAGCCTACTTCGTAATACTTTCTTAAAATCAGCAACACCGACATATTTTCCCTTTCGAACAATAAATATCGCCTGAGCACCCACTTTACTAATAGCTTTATTTAATGTCAAATCCTCCTCCAAAATTAAGAAATCTGATTTAATTAACGATTGAATATCCACTGTAAACACCTCAATATTAGAACAGAAATGAGAATATATAAATGCTTCTGTTGTGCAATTTATAACCTCACCAGGGTCACAAGAGACTTCGCAGTGACGGAGTTAACGTAATAAAAATAACAGAAGAATTAAAATAGACAACGGCAAAAATAACGCCATGGTCTTAGGAACAAATGTTCTCCAATTTCATCCAGATATTGTAAAAATAACAGTTGAAGAAGCATTACAAACGGACATTTTAGAAACATTACGCGATAGAGAATTCTTCGATTTAGAACAAAGGTGGAATACAATACCCCGCCTCATAGGATGGGAACAATTCTCTGCCAAACTGGAAAAAATCCATGAGCGAGGTATTATCTCGGCAATTGAAGTCCAGCGCTCGCATAACGAACGACAAGTGCTGCAAAGATTATCACTGACAGAAACTGTTTGCACATTATTCACTAAAGCCTATGCAGCAAAATATGATGGTACCAGAAACGTTGAATGGTTTGAAACTGTGCAATGTCCAAACGGCTGCATCTATTGGAACATGCACAAAGGACCTGCCGAGTTTACTCAAATATCGTCAAGCAACCCATCAATTAAAGCAGTGCAAGAGGAGTTAGAGACAACGATTAAAGTTCTTAGCAAGTATACAGGAAAGCAATACTTTATGAGTTGGGGTTGGCCAGATTTTCGCGAGAAGGATGAACCCCATTTTCTTGCACTGAGCCGCGATGAGTTTATGAGTACCTGTCGTTATGGTGGTCAGACCCTAAAAATAATTTCACAGGCACAGGCTCGAAAGAACATGACCCTGAACCACTGGGATGATAAGATAGACCCTAAAAGCCTACCAAAATCCTCAATCTATAAGCCCGCTACTGGATCCATAGTTCTAATCAACCCTACAGCCATTGGAACCCGTTCTCGCAATCTTCAACATACGACCCCTTCGCTAGCAGTGGATATCGTTGCTTTTGAAAATCAGTATGGTGATATTCGGCCATCCTATGGAATATGGGACCAGTTCATCCGATCTTTTGGATTATAATCGAAACTATTTTAAATAAACCCCATTCTGTATACCCCGGAGATGTAGGAAGTAGCTTTCCTGAATCCAAAAAAAGTAAAACGGCGCCAAGCGCCACGAAAGAACAACCTTTCAAATGGAGGCTAACAATGGGATTATACAAATATCTGCGCGAAGCGTGGAAACAACCTAAAGAAAATTTAGGAGAAATTTGGCGTGAACGAATTATCGCCATGAGAAAAGAACCAGTTACTCTTGTTTTAGAACATCCAACTCGACTTGATCGCGCACGATCCCTTGGTTACAAAGCTAAGCAAGGATTCATTATTGCACGCCAACGTGTTGGTCGCGGTGGTCACACCCAACCAGATCGAAGTGGCGGACGACGACCAAAGCGCTTTAGCCACCGTATGGATCTTAAAAAAAGCTATCAGCGAATCGCAGAAGACCGAGCACAAAAGAAGTTTGAAAATCTCGCTGTTCTCAATTCCTATTGGGTAGCAGAAGATGGTAAACATGCTTGGTACGAAGTAATCCTCGTTGATCCAGCTCATCCTGTAATTAAAGCAGATCCGAAGATCAACTGGATTTGCACCCCAAAGAACCAAGCTCGTGTGTATGCAGGTAAAACCTCTGCCTCCAAAAAGGGTCGCGGACTGTAATTTTTATTATCTTTTCTTTATCTTTTCAATTATACTAACACACATACGTTTTTGTCCATGTATTTTGTGAAAAAATAGAAGCGAGGAAAATACTCTTTTAGAACAGATATAGAAGAATCTTTTTAAAGAATATCCTTTTTTGACTCCTAGATCACTATGGAAATAATTGAAGGAGTGGAAATACTCTCATTATCGAGTTCCTATTTACCGGACAAAGCGCAAAAATTCCTAGACCTGCTCTTAATTAAAACTTTGCAGAGAGAAAGGGTAGAAGCTTATAAAACAACTATTGTCTTGGTGAATGCCTTACCAGGTGTAGTCTTTGGAAACGTGCTTGAAACAATTATAGAAAATACAAATAAAGTACATGATATCGCTCTTACAGACAGAATGATCGCAGATAATCGCAGAGCATTCGAGAGAGGAATGGAAAGTTTGTATGAACGGTTTGAGATAAAAGGTATTTATTTTAGTCCCGTCGGATTTTTAGGATTCATCTTTAATGATAATCAAAGTGTAATGCTACAAATAGCGGAACCAAATTGTGAAATCAATGAAAAGGGAGGTAAAACTATTCCATTTTTTAGAGACCATGAAGGGGTATGGTATGGAAGAAATTATACTGCACCAAGATCATATTTTGTGGGAAGTTTCGCACCAGGAAAGCTTGGTTGCGAGTTTACTCGCTATTTGGATACTAAGTTAACGTAATGTAGCCGGCTCTGTAGAATTGCTATTTAAAGAATAGCATCATAAGGTCAAAACTCTATCAATTGAAATTATCTAGCTCGTCGCGAGGGGATGCTCCATTCGGGAACAAGAAATGAATCTGTTCACTTCATTTCTGTTCAGAAATATAGTCCTTTCTATATTTCTTGAACGCAGAGCTTTCTTTAGAAAACATCAAGAGTTTTGAAGATGCTATTCTTAGATTATGAAGCAATTCTACAGAGCCAATGTAGCCTAAACATTTTTATACTCTTTATTCCACACCCAAAGCATGGCTCATACAAAAAGAGGTTTCTTTCGATCATTTGTAGATAAGCGAATTGCTCAGTATATGCTCCTTGATGGCCTTCTCATCATTGCACTCTACTTTCTCTTCACAACGTTTGGAGAGTATGTTAAAACCAAATCACAATCACTTCAAGGCTTCGATGTTCAATCAATGATGGCTGGAGCACCTGAACAGGCTGCAGCATATCTTAGCGGCCTTAAAGCATTTCTCATTATTTTTGTTGTCGGTCTCATTCTGCTCCTACTGTTCACATGGCTTTTCTATAGCCTTACTCAAAGTCTCATTTGGACCGATTTAACACATAAAAAATTCACCAAAAAATTCTTTGTTCGCTTCGCATTTTTACAATTAATTTTTCTTATTCCTTTTCTCATTCTATCCCTCATTATCTCCTTGTTCAAATCACTCGTCACCTCCATTTTAAGCTTAATAAGCACTGCACCTTTTATGATTACCCTAAGCCAAATTATCGTTCTTAGTCTCATCATTGCTCTACTCCTCATCGCTTTTGGCGTATACCTACGCTTTACAATGATGGAAAAAATTTGGCAATCAATTGGGGAGGGCTTTGCTCTTGTTGGAAAAAAAGCTCGGCCCATGGGAATTGCTCTTCTGCAGGGCTGGGCATTATTTGTTATAATCAGTGTAGTTCTCTTGGTGCTCGGTTACATTACAAAATCAGTAGCCGTTCTTACAATTTTCAGTATAATCCTCTACCTTGGTGCTCTGGCATGGCTACGTATCCGCTTTGTGGAAACAATAAATGAGTAAACTCTAATTGTATCCCATTGCATCACACCAACAGAATATTTATAAAAAGTTAAGGAATGATCTGGCTTGATGTTGTTAAAGAGGATAGTGTGGGGGTTAATAGTCCTACTTGCAATATCCATTGCCATCTCTGACCCTGCTTTTACGGCCCCAACTTTATCAAATGGTTATTCTACAACCGATCGTGCCGTAGTAATCAATGTCTCAATTGTTGAGACTGTTCCTCATAATCTTACATTTATGTGGGATAATATTAATTATACACTCTATGATAATAGTACACTTCTAATGATGGGATTTAATAACTTCTCTGCAATTGGAGAAAATGAAAACGCGGCGGTTGATGTGTCACAGTATGCTCGTAATGCAACAATTTATGGGGCTCTCTTTAATGTTACGGGAAAATATCTAGGTGCGTACAGTTTTAACGGAAGTACGTACATTAAGACAAATCAGAGTCTACTGAATAATATGTCTAACTTTACTATTGGAGGTTGGATTTATGCGCAAGCAACCGGAAACCGGATAGGCTTCTTTGGTCAAAATGATGTTATTGAAATAGGATTTAGTGATTCTAATACAATTAAAGTATGGACGTCGCGAGGTGGTGAAATATCCTGGACAATTGATAGTAGTATCTTTCCTTTAGGTTCATGGAATTATGTTACTTTTACCGGAAATAGTGTAGTTAGCCCTTACCTTAATATTTACATCAATGGAAAGAACCGATCCAGTGGGGGAAGCACAACAAATAATTTTGGTTCATCGGTGTTTAATTTTAGTATTGGTGGTGGCGGTGTTTGGGACCCTACAGGCAATAATCTAACAGGGATGATTGATGAGGTAATTGTCTTAAACCGAACTTTATCAGCTCAGGAAGTGTATGAGTTTTATGCTTCTAATCTTTATAAAAAAAATCAAACACAGTGGTACTTTTATATAAATCAAAGCTACAATGCAACTGATCTGCTACCGTACGCAAGCTATCCATATCAGTTCTATAGCGAAGACAGTGCAAGAACGCTTACATCTACAGAAGAAAGAACGGTGATGATTTCACAACCGGCAGCAGCAGTACCGGAATGGAATGATTTTGCACTATTAATGATTTTAGGGATTGTAATTGGCGGGTTCTTGGTTGTGCGAAGGCAATAATAGGGTAATTGACCTTGTTTTTCTAAAAGTTAAACACTTAAAACTGCGAAAATCTTATAAATAAATACCACTCAAAAGTGATCCGGTGAATCTCATGAAAAAAATAATACTCCTTGTTACTATTCTTTTAATCACACTAAGCAGCCTACAATTGGTTAATGCCACACCACAGATTAGACAACCATGTATTGATTCTGATAGTGGTCGAAATTATTTTGTTGCAGGTTCGGTTACATATGGCTCAAAAGTAATTGTTGATGCCTGCCAGAATGAGCGCTATATTCGAGAGGCGGACTGCGGAACAAATTATGGAATAAAATACCGTGATGGATGTAGTCACACAGGTCCAGGATCTTGCCGCTATGACTGCACAAAAATACTGAATCCCTATGGTACTGGAACGATGTGTTATAATAGTCGTTGCACTGGATATTATCTAACGATAAATGAATCAATTGGTGTAAATGGACAGCAAGGTGTCGAATATTTTACCCGCGCACATCTTATGAGATCAGAAGAAGATTTACGGGAACTTCATGCAGATTCAGCGGTGGAAATTATTGGTGATTTTATTGAAGTGACCTTTGGTGCCGATACTAATGCTCCCATGCGTAATTTACGAGCGACCGTTGAACTATTTGACTTAAGTTTACAGCCAGTTGGTCCCACGCAAGCAACCCGATTTGATCTTCTTGGCCAACCCGGATTACATGCACATCAAAGAGTTGGATTTAACGTATCGTACCCCGAGGATTTCTACGATGGATTTGTAAAAATCACATTAGGACCCCGAAATTTACAGTCGGTCACACTTTATGTTCCAGTTTTTATTAGTCGACCAGTAGGATTTGAACCACTAGAAGGCTGTGAATCACTGGAATTGGACGTCGCAAATTTTAGATGTATTTTCCTTGCGCGAACGGAAGGCGACAATACTATCGTGTTCAATGGCAAAATTGTTGTTGCAAGTGCAGGGATAGATATTGATTATCAGTCAGCGTATCATATTTTGCAGAAGTTGGAAGAAGAAGGAATTAGTACGGAAGGGCTTCTTGTAAATGACACCGATCCTGCTGCGTACGCTGGTGCACAGAACTTACTTGTCATTGGCAGCCCATGTATAAATACGGTTACCCAAAATTTACGAGGAAACCCGGAAAATTGTGTTGAGCATCTCCATCCAGGTCAAGCCGTCATTCAAACATTTAAGGAAGCAGTCGCCGGGGAGGATCTACTTAGTGTATTCGTAATCGAAGGATATACCGGATCCGATGCTCTTCTTGCTGCCAATGTGCTCATGGAAATCCCGAGTGAAGATCTTGAAGCAACAGAAGATGCCCATGGCAACTTAGGAATATGTGAAGGAAGGACTCTTGAAGACACCGAATGTTTTTGGTTTGACAGCTTAGATTGTAATGATATCTTTGAGGAAGATGAAGGATTTCTCATTGGAAATGAGCCATTCATTTACACAAGCGCAGATGTGTTCGATGAAGCAAATCCGCGGATTACGTTCGTCAAGCCATTTCGTGACTTTGGATTGATAGCTGAAGATGTCTCCTTCGATGCTCAAGGAAACGCTGCATTCAGTATTCATCTTGAAGGTGAGACTTACAATTTCACGAACGTCTCAGAGACTAGCCGCGATGATTGGGACATCCAGCATGTCTCCGGCACTATTGATGGACGGCCATTCCTGTGTTGATCTAATAAATAGGTCATAATGGAAGGTGATTTAAAATGAAACAATACCTACTTGCAACAATGATTGCGGGGTGTGGATTACTTCCACAACAATCAGTGCCGCTTGATGAACTTGTCGGATACAAAAGTTATCAGGGCCCAATATGTTCAGCCGATGTTAGAAGAAGTTACTCCACCGATTGTAAAGAGGTAAAAACGATTGTCCCTGTTCGCACCATTAATACAACCGTGAATCCCGAAGCTTCTCCGGGATATTATCTTGATCTGGACGAAGACGGACATATGACTGTAGTTGATATTAGGCTGTATGATATTTCTGCACTTCAGCTCCATTGGTTCCTACTACAAGGACTAGATAAACAACAAGGAGATTAGAAACCATACGAAAAATGACATTTTTCGGGGTTTCAAAAATCCCATTTTGGGATTATTAGAAACCTTTATAAATAATCATTCAACTTTAGAGGTAAAATAGCTGCAATTGAAGCTTTCGGAGGATCATACATCATGTTCTACAAGGTCAAAGTCAAAGATTATATCCGTGTTCCCCCTAGTATGTTCGATCAAACTAAGAGAGATGCGGTTCTTAAAAACATTAAAACCTCCTACGAAAACTTTGTTTCTAAAGATCTTGGCTACGTAATAGGTGTAGTAGACGCAGGCGCCGTCAAAGAAGGCGTTATTATTCCTGGTGATGGTGCTGGTTATTATGAAACAGAATTTGAACTTCTCACTTTTCGGCCTGAGGTAAATGAACTCGTTTACGGTAAAATCCGAGACATCACTGATTTTGGAGCATTCATGGACATTGGTGGTGTTGAAGGTATGGTTCACATCTCGCAGAGCATGGATGACTTCGTCTCATTCAGTAAAGATAAGGTATTACTAGGAAAAAAAACTGGACAAAGTATTAAAGTGGGCGACCGTTGTAAAGCACGTATTATTGCAGTAAGCTATAAAGATGTCAATAATCCAAAAATAGGTCTCACCATGCGTCAAGAAGGTCTTGGCAAACTAGAATGGGTAGACGCAATAGCACGTAAAGAATAGAGGAAAAAATGGCAAAAAAGAAAGTATGTAAACGCTGTAAAATGTTTGTTGAAGCGGATGAATGTCCAACCTGTCAAACCAGTAGTTTTACCCAAACCTGGCAAGGCCGACTCATTATTACCGATCCTGAGAATTCCCTCATTGCAAAAAATGTAGGTATCCAAAAAAAAGGAGAATATGCAATTAAAGTTAGGTGAATATAATGCAACTAAATATTAAACAAAAAAATGAAAACTCTTTTTTAAAGAGAACTGAAGTTACAGGAACTGTTACCTTTAGCGGAGCGACACCCAGTAATAACGACGTCGCTGCTGCTGTTGGAAAAGCAGTAGGAAAAGGTCCTGAAAACGTTGTTATACGTAGAATCAAAACAATTTTCAGCCAAAATTGCGCAGATGTCGAAGCTTTGGTGTATCATACTGCCGATGCTAAAAACAGCACGGAACCTATGACTAAACATTTGAAAAAGAAGCTTGATGAAGAAGCAAAAAAAGCTAAAGAGGGACAATAATGGCCGCACCAGCAAAGAAACCAGCAGCAAAACCAGGCGCTGCAAAAGCAGCTCCTAAAAAGAAGGGACGATCAGTTAGCGCACTATATACAATCAGTGGTGAGAAAGCTCAGCGTAAAAACAAATTTTGTCCGAAATGCGGCCCAGGATATTTTCTTGGAACCCACAGTAACCGCATTGTATGTGGTAAGTGTGCTTATACTGAATTTGTAAAAAAGTAATTTCTTCTAATTTTTATAATATAGTCCTCAAAGAAAATGTTCCGGTAGGAACATGCTACTTTGCGGACTATTAATCGTCCAACTTCAATCCGATTGAATTTGTTGGATGATTATATCTTCTTATTTTTATTAAAAAACAAAAAAATATAAACTAATGCTATATCTAAATAGTATGTTTCTTCAAAAATTAATCAATCCAGCAAATACCGCCGTTCTCGTAATCGATATACAAAATGACTATTGTTCTGAAAGGGGAAAATTAGCCACAATGGGAAAATTAAATGTACAACCAATTCAAAGGATGATTCCAAAATTAACAGAGTTTGTAGACACCGCCCGAAGATTTAACCTTCCCATTATTTTTACACAGATGATTGAGGATCCAAAATATATGAATGAGAATGCAATACTTAAGATTAAGTCTGCCAAGAAACCATTTGTATTATGCAGCCCAAAAACAATCGGGTTTGATTTTTATAAAATGAAACCCAAAAAGGGGGATACAAAGATTATAAAGAAATCCTATGACGCTTTCTCCAATCTCAAACTTGAAACTACGCTGAAAAGAAGGAGGATAAAAAACTTGATTATTACCGGTGTAAATACCGCAGTTTGTGTTGATGCGACATTACGAACTGGTTTTACAAAAGGATATAATATCATAATTCCAGAAGACCTTGTTTCTATGCCCAAAGAGAGAATGTATCAACACAATGCTGCAATAGATATTTGGAAGACAATTTTTGCCCACATAGAAAAATCAGATGAAATAATTAAAGTCTGGGAAGAAGAGTATTCCTAAAATAAGAAAACATTACTCTGTAAAGGAACATCAGCTAAGGTTATTTCATATATTACGCTTTAATTGTGCAACTCTTCTTTTATCCCCTTCCCAATCACATTCTGTTATGGGCATAACAAGGAGGCCTTCAATGCCACCGAGTACGGAGTAGGCCACTTGAGCAGCTTCTTGCTTCAGGGTTTTTACAACAATCAGCTCACCAACATAAGGGATAATTTCCCGAGAAAAACATGTATTTTCTAAATTCCCACTCTTGTCTGTAAAAACTGAATATGTTTGTAACGAATTTTGAATCATCCATTCTTTATTTGGATCCAAGACTTTTATTGCTACATTATACTGTGTTGTCATAAGTAAAGCAAGTATAATAGGTTATTAAAGATTTACATATCGTAAGCTACACATGGTCGCATACACAATAGTGACCTAAGAAAGTCGGTTTGACGTAGTCATTTGTCCACATCTGAAATTGCATAAACTTATAACCCTGCAAAGTCTCTCAAAATCAATGCGCAGAAAGAAGAAACTGATCAAATACTTCACCTTCTTACTCGTATTAGCCCTCGTTCTCTGGTATCTGCGCACATCCGATCTTTCCTTAGGCAATCTAACGAAAGAACAAACACCCAATACCGAAAGTCAAGTTCAAGATCACGGCCAAATAGAACTCTACTTCTGTCCACAAGATGCTTGTGCTGATCAGATGGTCAGAGCAATCAATCTAGCACAATCAACCCTCCATTGTGCAGTGTATGAACTAGATCATCCAAAAATCCAAGAAGCAATACGTGAAAAATCAGCCAAAATTCAAGTACAAATCGTAACGGACAATGATTATCTTAAAGAATTCAACGAATCATATGTTAAGACCGATCGCTCCGGTCTAATGCACAATAAATTCTGCATTATTGATAACCAAATTATAACCGCGGGTTCCATGAACCCAACTATCAACGACGCCGAAAAGAATAACAACAACTTCTTCATTATCAACTCCACGATTCTCGCCCAAAACTACGAAGCAGAATTTAATGAGATGTGGACGGGCACATTCAAGAAGGGCGGAGCGGTCGCAAACCCAGAAGTTTACATCAACAACATTACCCTAGAAAATTACTTTTGCCCTGATGACCATTGCGCAAACCAAGTAATCAAAGAACTCAAAACTGCCAAAGAATCAATTCATTTTATGGTCTTCTCATTTACTCATGATGATATAGCCAACACCCTCTTACTTAAAAAACAGGACGGTCTAAGCATTCACGGCGTTTTTGAAACACGACAAGAAAGCGAATACAGTGAGTATGTTCGTCTCAAATACCAGGACACTGACGTTCTTCTGGATGGGAATAAATACACCATGCATCATAAAGTGTTTATTATTGATGAAATAACCGTTGTCACCGGTTCATTTAACCCAAGTGCCGGCGGCGACACCCGCAACGACGAAAACATTCTGATCATTCATGATAAGAGTATAGCTCAGCGTTTCATGCAAGAATTCGATAAAGTATACAACGAAGCGGCTCTGAAGAACGAAGCTGAGTAGAAAAGAGTAAAAAACGCGGGCATACACCCGCAAAGGAGGAAGAGACCCCATTATTTGGAAAGGGGGATTATATTGGGGGTCTTCTTCAACCAACATGAAGTTGTGATGGACTAGACTGGTGATAAGGACGAACAGCTGTGAGAGGTTGTTCTTTATAGAATTCACAACCTACAACACGTCGAGATGTTTCAACCACCCTGGTCCCATTATGAGCATAGTCTCGCAGCTCACCCACAATCTTATATTCTGAATCCATAAATGGCCCCGTATGCTCAGGGTCACAACGCAACAAAAATCGTTGTTTCAAGCCATTAGACGTAAAGTGGTTAACTGTTCCCATCCTTAAGTCTCCATACGCTGACTGCTTGATCTGATACGTATTAACATTCGACGAATCGGTACTATACACCACGGGCAATTTTATAGCAAGGCTCGTTTTTCTGCCGGTATCATCCTGCAACTGTCGCAGCGTTAAGCTGGAAGAATCCTTAAAGATGTAATCTACTGGAACAAGAAGATGTGCAAAGCTACTCACCAACTCAAAACGAGCCTTAATCTGCTCATTTCCATCGGGATTATTATTAACATCACAAGCACGAGCGATCTCCTGCCGTGAGCCATTATAGAAAAAAATACCATCGTTTGTTTCATTATCCCGTAAATATGAGCTAAGGGAAGTATAGTTATCAACAGGAGAGAACACAGGTTTCATAGGGACACCTTCATCATCCTTATCTAAAATAACCCTATCCGAAACGAGCCTATCCGCAAGAGTCTGACCATCTGCCACAATAAGAACACCCTGGATATACTTATTTTCCTCCTTCTCACGATATGACCTTTTCCGGGGACTCATAATTGAACCACTTTTAAAGTGCTCTAAAGCCAAAGGAAGATCATTTTCTATGTAATAGCGAACAAGCGACCGAAAAAGATCCACATTTCCATTATCCATGCACTTTTGATGCCTTTTACGCTATTTATAGCTTCCCCATTAGAAATTTTTACTTTTTACCACTAAAAGCCATAAATATATAAAGAAATAAAGTAAGCTTTTAAACATGAGCTCCCAAAATCGAGATGCACTGTTCTTATATGGTGAAAACGCTCGGATAAAATTAAAAGATTTAGCGTCTATACTTCGTAAGAGCCCGCAACTACTTAAATATACACTGCGAACACTGGAACAAGATAAAACAGTAAATTTGCCACATACAGTATTTGATTACTCATATTTTGGACTCCTCCTTTTTAGGGTATATTTTAAAGGAGCCTACATTAGCGAACGAGACAAGGCTGCAATCCTACGTGAGTTAAATTCTAACACCTATGTAACCTCCGTCTATGAACTCGAAGGAGAATTTGATCTCGCAATAGAAATTATAGCCCCCAACCCCTCCAGGTTCAACAAAGAACTCAAAAAAGTCGCGAATATTATACCGACTCTTAACAATTACAAAGTCCTCCTCAATGTAGTTACCCACATTTATCCTCGATTCTATCTACCCCGCAACCCACTCCTTCTAGAGCAAGGCGGTAATGAAATAGTTATTGGTGGTGACCGTAATATTGTATCTTTTGAACCCAACGAAATTGCCGTTCTTCACGTTCTTTTAGAAAACCCTAAAATTCGTATTAGTAGCCTAGCCAAGGCCACAAAGCTCAACAACAAAACAGTAACAACCATCCACAAAGACCTGCAGAAACGAAAAATTATCCGAGGCTTCAAGTACATTATCGATACTTCCCAATTGGGAGTGTACAAATTCCGACTCTTCCTCAAATTACACAACGTTTCACAAGAACGCGAAGCCGACCTTCTTAGCTATATGCTACGAATGAAGGAAATAATTCAAGTCAATAAAACTGTTGGTGATTGGGATATTGAAGTTGACATCGAATCACTTGACAAAGCACGTGTCCGATTTATCTCTTTAGAGATGCGTGAAACCTTTAAAGACATTCTCCAAAGTTTCAACATCATCGAATTTTATGGCTGGTATAAACGGTCCTATTTGCCACAATATTTGTTTGAAGAGGGAAAAGACCAGAGTACCCCTAAAAAGTGAAATCTTGCATAAAATTTAAAAAGAAATTCACCGCCTCCTTAAGTATGGGTAGTTATTACTTTTTTCCAGATTCTTTCGTACATGAAAGTAAATCGCTTCATGACTTGTTCGTTTCCCATCATTGGAGAGTTGTAGGAACACATGATTTTACCATATCAAGAAAAATCGTAGTTCCCTTATGCGAGAAAGATTCACTTATAATGGTTGGCTACGAAGCTGAATTCAAAGGAAGAGTATCTGGTTTGAGTTTAAGAGATTGGGAAAATGTTGATGATTCAAGAGTAAGGATCTACCATAAAGATTTCATCATCGATACACCATCTGTAATCGGTCCCTATAGCCCTCTTAACGAAAGATATTTCGGTGAAACTATCGACTTTGGAATTAACGAACACAATACCATCACTCTGCCCTATGAAGTTCTTCATCCATTTGAGACCTTAACAGGACATGGCGTTATAAGTGAACCATTTATCATGCGACAAGAAAATAGAGTTATAAGACTCCCTAAAGGCCAATTATTAGATACGCAAAGCAGTCTAGAGAGGCGCGTAAAATCACTTCAAAATGATATCGTACGTCTCCCAGTATTATCAAAAGGACTATTTGAGGTTGTTCTTGCACAAAAAAAACAGGCTCTCAAAGAAATACGTATGCTACTATAATACCGTATCCAACCAATTCTAAAATTTATTCAACACCATGAGCAACGTGTTATAAAGCAGATATTAGTTAAATTAAACGAAGCTACTCCACTACAAACTCCACAGCCATTCCGCTATGTAAATGTTCCGCAATATGACAATGCGCCATCCATCGTCCCGGATTACTCGCTTCTAACAGTATTTCAACAGTATCTCCCGCTGCAACGAGCACGGTATCTTTCCATGCCATGTTCTCATTGACAACTCCATTAACAGCCAAAATTACAAATCGCTGCCCATGAAAGTGCATCGGGTGCTGCATTGGATGCATACCAGCGTTAGGATTAACAATTTGAATCTTCACAAGATCGCCCTTCTCAAAGCGAAGATCCTTCAACTCTCCCATCGACCAGCGTAAACTATTATTGGTCATGTGCTCATTCATCATACCCATTGAATCGTCCCATTCGATTCCAGATGACAAATCAGATAATGCATCGGTAGAATTCGTAGAAGATCCAGCTGAACCCATACCATGAGCTCCATGCCCCATCATCGCCCCCTGAACAGATAAAGTAAAGGTATAATCTGCTTCAAGCGAACCATACTTCTCACGCAATGCACTCATTTCTGTAAATCGAGAAGAATCCTCTATCAAATCCAGAGTAGACACAACAGTCTTACCTCCAACAACAAATGTACCCAAACCAAATTCACCCATCGGTGTCACATGACGTAAAGGATACGCACCAGCTTTCGAAAAAATCACATCAACGATAGCTCTCTCACCAGGACCAATAACCACACTCTCAACTTCAGTTTCACGCTCATACAAACCAAGATCAGAGCCGACTAAAATCATCCGCCCCCCCCCTACACTTACATTAAAAGGACGAGCATTCGCTGCATTCAAAAAGTACACTCGCATTCGCTCACCAGTATTTGCGATAAATGTTTGATTCATTTGACCATTAACAAGATAAGTATTACCATACCTCCCCATCAAAGCATAATTAACAACGTCGGCATCAAACGGGGCAGTAGCACCAACATTAAGACCACCATCATTAAGATCACCTTCATAAATCAACATATCATCAAGTATTATAACATCGCCTTCAACAACATTCTCATCTTCTACCAGAATAGTACCATAGAGACCCATTTCTTGTTGATAATCTTCACGTATATGAGGATGATACCAGAACAAACCAGCATCAGGAAAACTTAAATTATACACAAATACCTCATGAGGACCAATAGGTTGTTGAGTAACTAATGGTAATCCATCAAATTCATTATCAACGCGTAAACCATGCCAATGGATTGTTGTTGCAATATCCAAATGATTCGTAACACGAACCTCTATCTTTGAACCACGTTGAACCCTCAATTGAGGACCAGGTAACTGACCGTTGAACGCAAACATCTTCAAATCTCTACCATCAATAGTGTGCCGGACCGGAACAATACTCAAATTGACAGTACTTTCGCTTGTGAGATCCATAATTACGCTAGGATGAGAAGATTGAGCATTACTGAAGTCCATTTGCAATCCAGACCCCGAGTGAGTCATATGAGAAATTGGCTCCGTATTATTGAAGCTACAGCTAACAAGAAATAAAAAAAAGAGCGACATTAACAGAATAGATAATAAAGGAGTAACTCTTCCCATTTAATTTTTCTGTAATACTTTTAGAGTGTTCTTAGCACAATAAGGACAATTTCCCTGCCAACCTGTTTTCCTTTGGAAGTTATACTGACAGGTATTACATTTAAACTGAGTATAGCCTCGAGGAACTTCCGTCATCCGATCTTCTTTACGAGGAACAATCTTAGGCATTGACGACCTTTCCAATACGGGAGCCGCTTTACGCTCAAGAGGTTTATCCTTTAGAATCTTAATTCTACTTTGAGGAAAACTAAGACAATTAACACACATAAGCATATTTGACATCGAGTCCAGCTTAAGTTCGGTAGCATAAAATCTCAAGTGGCAATTATTACAATCCATAATTAGATCGCTAAAACTTTCATCCATAATCTCACCTATTTTTGACGTTGCGTATTATCGATTTTTGATCAAGTAGTGGAT
>CAYIEX010000017.1:0-18423 GCA_964362485.1 uncultured Methanosarcinales archaeon
AAGGTTTTTCTGGTGCTGGCAGGGCTTTATTTCCTTCTGGAAGTTGAAGTCTATTAACAAATCGGTTTGCTTGCCAGAAAAAAAGTTTTACCTTGTCATTTTCAGGGATAGGTAAATTTGAAATCCGTTCTCCTTGATGTAGTTGTGCATTTATCATTAAACAGCGGTCTTTGTCTATAGATATTCCTAAACCGTTTGACTTACTTGGATCTATTGTAGTGTTGAACCAACAACTAGTATCTATGGGTCTATAGGGGCTATAAACTTCAGGTTTCATCCAATTTGCAACTCTTTGCGTTCCATCAATCATGTCTAGCACAGGTAATCCATGTTCACTAAAAACTTTAAACTTGAAACTCATAAATGCATTATATAATCCTCGAGGATCGTATCGTCCAGATAAATGTAATATTGGTTTGATAGTTAGTGTCATCCCTTCAGGTCTGAATGGATAAATATAGCCTTCTGAGATTTCTGTACCTTTTCCAGGTTTCAAATTTATTCTTACTCGTTTTCCTCCCAGTGGAACAAGAGCCGTACTTTGATAATCAGAAACTGGAGGATTACTTCCTCCTTCAATCATTCTATCTTTTCCAATAGATAAATCTGGAACAAATAACTTGCCAGCTCTTGTATCTTCTAAGACGACATTCGTTAAATTAAATGCTTGATTCCAATAAGCAAGTTCATCTTCTCGAATTGGCGAGTCTGGTCCTTCAGAAGATGCCATGTAGAACATGCTAGAATTTTCTACTCCTTTTTCTAAAATTGGGAAAACTCTTTCTAATAAAGACCTAGCAATGTCATCAACATTTTCATCAAGTAGCATTTGTCTTAAATTGTAATTTTCCATCTAGTAATTAAAATTAATAGCTAATTTATAAATATTCTGGTGATATTTATCACTAATAAGTAAGGGCATATTTCAATCCAATTAAGAAATCAATAATACGGTCAAATTCAAGTGTGGTCTGTGTAAATCAGGCTGGCTAGATAATCTAACGCTTCGTCTCAGAAATTCATTTAGATCGGAAGCCTTGATTTCTCCAGTAAGGATTCACCAAGTCAATACCACAATTATCTTCCCTAGGATAAGCATGGATTTCTTTCACTTCAATTCCCAATTTTTCTAATTCGGGTATCATTAATTCTGCAAATATTTGTGCAACTTCTTTTGGAATCGATTTACAACTATCAGAACCGCCATATAAAGAAAGTTGTTTTTTACCCTGTAATTGAAAGTATCCACCACCAACAAGTCTATCTTTGGATATGTTGAATTCTTTTGCAACATCCAAATGTTCGCTTTGATCAGCGACATAAATGGATACTCCGTTATCTGATGCTTCTACAACAAATTTGTGCCATCTATTGGTAAGTCCTATTTCATTGAAATTTACATGCAACCCACCAATTCTATATTCTAAATTTGCCATGATCAAATTCAAGTCTCGTTAATTCTATTATT
This sequence comes from uncultured Methanosarcinales archaeon, assembly GCA_964362485.1. Taxonomy (GTDB): domain Archaea; phylum Nanobdellota; class Nanobdellia; order Woesearchaeales; family GW2011-AR9; genus CAMAVK01. The sequence continues at coordinate 1,469 of CAYIEX010000017.1, forward strand.
CTTGCTGAACAGGAGTTGTTAAGCCATCCTAACTATGGTCTGTAATTGGGCGAAACGATACTAGGAGGAAGAATAATGCCGCCGGCACTGCGATGTTCTGGTGTTGATGTGAGATTTGCTCCTAAGTTAGGGGTACTAACTGGATATTGTCTTTCATTGGAATTGGAATTTGGAATTCCACTTGGGGGTACAATTCTGTGACCCGCGCCAGGTGGCGCAATAATCCTACTTTGTGGTCCCTGAGGTCCTCCTTGCATGGATTGCAATTCGGCTTGAGTTTGGTGGAGTTGCTGCATGAGTTGCTGGTAACGCATTTGTTCTTCGTCAAGCACTCGATATTCACCTTCTTGAAGTCCATATTTTGCTCGCTCGAATGGAACCATTTTCTCTCCTTGGAGCAAGTATTCTCTGCCTTCTTTTTCTACAATAGGGATTTGACCTGTTCTAATCTGCGTTGAGACATAGTCTTTTTCAGTTGTTGGAGTGTACAATAGACCTTGTTTGAATTCGTCAGTGAGGTAGAGTTTCTGGCCAAGTGGGAGGTATTCGCCTTGTGCATCGCTAAAGACTGGAAGACGACCACTTGTAATTGCATCTTTGATTTCAGTGCGGTGTTCTGGTTTGAGAGCATCAGTGGTTATTTGCTTTGGCTCTTGTGTTTCGGCTTGATTCTCATCAATTCCAAGAAGGTCGGCTATATCTTTTTTAGTTCGTTTTGTACCGGTAAAGTTTTTGTTTTTCTTGTAGGCGCCGGTTTGTTCAAGATCGGCTGGAGTCAAGATTTTAGGAAAATATGTCTGGCTACGATACGTGTGAGCCCATAAACTAATTGCTTCTTGTTTTTCAAGTGTCCGAGAACGTTCATAATTTTGAGGCATATGGATTTCTGCCATCTCTTGAAAGTCTTGAGCTTCAAGGCTGGAGATTACATGGTGCTGGTAGGTTTGAGTAATATGCTTTTGCGCCGTTTGGATAAGACTACTTCCCCAATTATGAGGAATTTTATTGCGTTGACTTTCAGATACATCTAGAGCTTGGTACACTGTGTCTTCTGAAATACCAAACGCCATGCGGGTGAGTACACTCTTAAAAAAATGTGCTTTGGTCTCATCCATTGCGCTGAGAGCTTTGGAGTAGTTTATTCCAAATGACTCGGCGGCTTTCTTTGCAAGTTCTTCTTGAATCTGGTCTGTTGCTTCACTTATCGCTTCATTTGAGAGTGAGTTTCGTCCACAAAGAACATTGCGGCGTACAGAATTAATAATCAGAGTTATGTCTTCTTCAATATCGTGATTTTTGTCATCAATTCTGCTAAGGCATTGGCGTAAAAGAGTATCCTTTTCTTGAGGAGTAAGATCAACGAACTTAGGATTAAATGCAGCACTCATGGCTGTATACGTTGGATCAAGTTTAAGGTTATGTTCTACACGTTGGAGGTTAATCTCTTCGATTACTTTTTGCTCCAGTTTTTCAAAACTAACTTTTTTGCTATTGTGGTCGAGTGTATGAATGCCATGAAGTTCCACTTGCTGGAGTCCATCTATTGAATTGTAAATGCGGTATTCTTTAACTCTCTCTAGTTTTTGTGTCGTATCATTAAACTCAGTGATTACAAAACAAGCATATGCTCCGTTATTGTGATTAAGTGCGCTTACACCGGGTTGGACCCACCACGTATCTAATTCTTTATTATATTCTACACGGGTTGTTCCGTGGCGATGACCTGACATAATGACGCCGGGCATTTCTTTACCTTGCGATTTTCTTGCACGAAGGAGTTTTTTACCATATTCGACTCCGTTCTCCTTTTGATTTCCTTCACCATCTGTTGGTGGAAGATGCATGGCTAAGAGGTCGATTTTCTCTTCTAGCAGGAGTGGATCTTTCCAGGCCTCAGATTGTGTGAGTTCACTATAGGGATTATCGGCAAGGAGGCCTTCGGGTAGCGTCATGGGGTGCGGACTACCACTTCCGGAGAGGCCAAGGACGTTGAGACTACCAATTTGGCGTATTTGGCCATTAAGATAGCGGTCATTGAATACTGTTGCAATATTGGTTCGATCCCAATTTCCACCAAGTGTTATGAGTTGATGATCAAAGCGAGCATCAATGTCACGATATTCTGCTGCTGCAACAGCATCGGTTGTTTCGCGATTTTCGTGTAGGCCACTTAAAATATTTTCTAATTGGGTATCGCTATAAAGTCCTTCCATTACTGCGGCGCGAATAGGGCTGTCTTGAAGAAGCTGGGCACGGAATTGAAGTGCTTGTTGACCAAGGCTTCCCGTGAACTCGGTTTGTGTTTTGTAGAGAAGATCACCAAGGCTCAAAGTGTGTGTAATACCTTCTAGGTCGAATACTTTTTTAATGACCCGGAGGTTTTCCTGGCCGTGATTATCTGTAAACACACCTACTTTTGTCATAGAATGGTATAAGAGGAGCTAGTTTATTAACTTTGCGGTCGAGTTACTACTAGGGAGTTACTTTACCTGGCTTCTGCTTTTCTGGTTTTCTTTATCTTAGCTTTATCAACTATCTGTTCGAACTCTTTTCTAGATAGTGAACCATCGCTTTCCCAATAATTAATTGAAAGTTGTCGTGCTTCTTCTAAAGTTAAGTCTGTGCTTAAATAGTCTTTAATTTTCTTGCCATCAACTGTTATTTTATCAGTTATGTCTGAGATATGTTCTCGCCTAATGTGGCCTGCTGCGTTCTGATAGAGTTGTGGTATGATTTGTTTTTGAAGAATTCTTCTCGCATTGCTAGAGTAGGCATCAGTATCTAAAGCACTTCCATGTCGTCCAACTAAGTCCCGTAGGGCGTCTCTTGTGTATCCTTGGTAGGCATTCAAAAGAATATCCTTGTCACTATCATTTCTTGGATCTAAGCCATGACGCTTCTTAATTTGTTGAAGGTGATAGTCAATAATGGTGTTGATGAATTTTTCTTGGACGGCATTGTCATCTAATTTATCTAAATCCGGAAGGCCATCTGCGCCCCAGGCATGAGCTTTAATTGCTGCGCTATAAGCGTCGTTAGAATCAATTTTATGTGCTTCAATAAGCTTTTTAGCGTATTTATGCGAGTCACCATGTTTGTCAAAATATGTCTTTTCTTTCTTTTCAGCAGCCATAGTAGGTAGAATTGATTTTCGCTATTTAAACGTTTTCTACCTCTCTCTGATTACAACTTTATGGTTTTTAACTTATTTTTAATGTTTTATGATCGAAATGTCTCAGTGTCCCACAAAAATCATATATACTACAAAAGCCTTTTTAAAAGGCACATTATCGAAATGTCACAGGAGGAATATAATGGCTAAACCTAAAACAAAATCAATACAACCCAAATCTATTAAAACGGCGCAGGACTCTGCTGACGCTCTGAGTAAAGATGTTCAACAAGCACTTCCTCCTATGCCCAAACTTCCTCCTGAACTCGAGAAAAAGCTTAAAGTTATTAAAGAAAAATTAGACACTTTTAAAGATAAAGTTCTTGAAAAATTTGGAGATTACATCGTTGGAATTGCGTTACTTCCTCCCGAAAAAGCAATGGGACCAAATCCCAATGATTCTGCGGGTATAGCAGGGGTCATGCCTGGTGTTCCTGGCATGCCTGCGCAGGGCCAGATGCCTGCACCTGGGACTCCAGGAAAACCATCTGAGAAGCCGGGTGAAGAAAAGATTCAGGTTCTCGTTGTCGTTGATGATACAACTTCAACCAAGATGACCAAAGATGAGTTATATCAAAAATTTTCCACTATCATCAAACAAATTGGCGAAGAAGTAGATAAAGATCTTGTGCCACAGAGTTTTCTTCTGACTGATTTATGGCAGAATTGTTATGATGCTAAATATGATCTTAATCGTTTAATTTCGCTCTCTGCTCCCATCTATGACACCGGTATGATTGCAGCGATTAAAATTGCTGAGATTCATAAGAGCATGGTTATTAAGAAGTTTGAAAAATACATTCTTAGCTACGTTCTCGCAGGATCTCTCACCCAAGGTAAAGCAACGCACAGTTCCGATATTGACGTATGGATTGTAATTGATGATACTGATGTCAAAAAGATGACGCGTGCGGAGTTGAAAGATAAATTACGTGCTATTATTATTGGAATGGGAGTTGAGGCTGGTGAGATTACGGGAATCAAAAATAAGCTGAATATCCAAGTTTATATCTTAACTGACTTCTGGGAATCCCTTAAAGAAGCTAACCCGATTATCTTTACCCTTCTACGGGATGGTGTTCCGTTTTATGACCGGGGAATTTTCATGCCGTGGAAACAACTGCTTCGCATGGGTAGAATTAAACCTAGTCGTGAAGCAATAGATCTTTTTATGAGTACGGGTGATCAAAGTGTTGCTCGTGTCAAATTACGCTTAAAGGATATGGCTATGGAGGATACCTACTATGCCATATTGACTCCGAGTCAGGCAGCAATTATGCTTTATGGGCTTCCTCCACCTACACCGCGTGAGACACCTGATGTACTCGAAGAGATTTTTGTTAAGAAAGAGAAGATGCTTGAACCTGAGTATGTCGAAATTCTTCGCCGCAACGTAAAAATTCGCAAAGGTATTGAGCATGGCGATATCAAAGAATTTAGTGGAATTGAGCTTGATAAGCTCCTTACTGATGCAGATAAGTTCCTTGCGCGTATTCGTGAACTCTTTAAGGAAATTGAGCAGCACTACGATGAGAAAAGTATCATTATTTTATATGATGAGATTGTAACAATCATTCGTGATGTCCTTAAAGCCGAAGGAATTGAGCGGGCAAGTGATGGTGAAATAATCAAGATTTTCGAGAAAGAATTAGTGACAACGGGTAAAGTTCCGGCGAGATACCTGCGAGATTTACAGGAGATTGTAGATGCAAAGAAAAAGTATGATGCTAAGAAATTAGATAAGAATGATATTGAACTAGCTCGCAAGGGCAGCGCTGGTCTAATCAAGTTCTTAGTAGAGTACTTACAGCGAAAACGTGGTCGTGAACTTGAACGAGCACGAATTCGTGTAAAACATGGGGAAAAGTATGGTGAAGTGTATTTGCTTGACAAGATTGCGTTTGTCATTCATGACATAGATGCGAAGGATCAACGTATTGAGAAAGGTCGGATTAATAATGATGGAAGCTTAGGAACATTGTCGGATAGTAGTTTAGAAGAGTTTGAAAAAGAACTTGCTAAGATTACGGGACCGGTCCGGGCATTTATCAAAGAGCCCATCTTTGAGGATCTTAAGAACATTTTTGGCAGGGATGTTGAGGTGTTGATTAATAATTAATTATTTTTAGTTATTTTTCTTCCCTTTTTTTTCTTCCTGCTGTTTTTTTCTTTAAATTTTGACATTTTTCCTGCTCTGCAACATATTTATTCTTCTGTAAAGAACATATGTTCTCTTAAAAAATTCATCGCTTTAGGATATTTATTTGGGGCATCGATACTTTTCTTGTGGCTCTTGCGTAACTGGTTAGCTTCATCTTGTGATAGACCAGTTGAAGTCGTGTAGCTAATCTTTGGCTCTAGAATGGTACGTTTTATATGATTTATTTCTGTTATCCCAATTGCTTGAGGATTTTCATAGGCAGGTGTTCCTTGTTGCAGGCCAAAGATGGATGTTGAGACAAGATCGATGTTTTTACTATTATCTCTTAGGAACTGAATTGTTTGAAGAAATTCATCTTTTGTTTCTGTAGGAAATCCAAACATGATGTAAAGAACATTTTTTATGCCTACTTCTTTTGAATTATGCAGAACTGCTGCTGCGTCTTTGATTGATGTTCCTTTTTTCATGAGATTTATAATGCGCTCGGAGGCTGATTCTACTCCCCACAGCACAATACGTAATCCGCTATGGTAAAGAGTGTTAAGTGTTGCTTGGTCAAGGTCTCTTGTAGGCCGAAGTTGGCACATCCACTTTACATTGTGTCTTTTACAAATGGCTCCGAGTTCTAAGAGTCGTTTTTTGTGAATCATATCATCAATAAAGAAGACGAATTTCATGTTATTATTGATGATGGTTTGTTCTATTTCGCTCAGAGGAAATTCCTGATATTTTTTATTTTGGTGATGACTGCAAAATGTGCATTGTTGATAATAACAACTGATTGTTGTTTTGAGTGTAAAAACATTTTGTGGGCTGAAGTAGTTTTGGTTAAGAGTTGGTAGGTAGTCAAGGGGAAAAGCGCTCTTAAGGGTTTCGTGGGTGATTTGTTTTTGTTCTACAAAGTTGAGGAGTTCTACCTCATTTTTTAGTGTGTGCGTGGCAGCATTTCGTAGTTGTTGGGTAATGGCTCCTCCCCCGATTATTGTGGGTATGGAGAGTTCCTTAAGCTTTTGAAGTAAAGAGAGAGTGTAAAATGCTTGGCTGGAATAGACAACACTCAAAGCCACCGCTGATGGTTTATGGCAAAGAATCTCTTGGATTAGTTCGTGAATCAGGTCTGGCTCTTGATTTTCTCGTATTTTTTTATGGTTATTCGTGTAAATTCTTGCACTGTCACGCAAAAAGATGTGACTTTGCAGGTCATATTCTGCTGGGTTATAATGCGAGTTATTGTTATCATTGAATGATGTTGTGAAGTGATAAAATTCTGGAAATCGTTTTTGATGCCACATAAGATTGAGGTCTAAGAACTTGAATGGTTTTGTAGTATTGTGTTTGAGAAATGAGCTTAGATAGGTTAAAGCGTAGGGTGGTGTTGCGGGTGTACAAAATGGAGGGTTGATGAGTAAGAGGGTCACTAAGTCATTTTTTGGTTGATACTTTTTAAGGTGTTTGGTCTTTTGAAGGGTATAGATTCGAGAAATTGGTATATGGGAAATTGACCATCATTGTTGCTATCCAAAACGTTCTAAAACTTGATCTACATAAATACCGGCACCTTTGTAGTCTTTACGCATGATTTCTTCTATTTGGTCGATGGTGAATGGTTCTTTATAGCAACGTGGTGCGCTGAGGGCATCAAAGACATCTGCGGCAGCAAGGATTTGGGCGAGGGTGAGAACTGCCGGATCGGTTTTACGACGCTCTAGTACCGGTCTTGGTTTTCGGCGTCGGTCCTGTCTTGTGCGCGGATATGCATCCTGTTGGAACTCGTGATGGGCAACCATGATTTGCCGAACTTTTTGATAAGCAATGTTTTCTAGAAGGATGTACCCTTTGCGAACATGACTTTTCATTTCCTGACGTTCTTCGGGTGTGTGTTTACCCGGTTTGTCTAGTACTTCAAGGCAAACTCCTCGTTTTCCAATGTCATGAACTAGAGCGCTTCGTGCCAAAAGTTCAATGTCCTCTGGTGAAAGCGTGTTTTGATATCCTAAATCAACATCGAGGTATCCAACGCGCTTGAGATGACTAAGTGTTTCAGGATGATAGGTTGCAAGTGGTGAGATTTCTTCAGCAATTTGTGGTTCTAGGAGAATTGTGTCTACGATTGTTGTAGAGTCTGTATACCGTAAGATCATGTTGCTTTTAGGGTTTTGAAATTTATCTATTTTGTGGAATTAGGTTATACCTTATCATCTTTTGCTCTTAAAATTGGTTCTTGGTACGTATAGGGCTAATTATTGGTTTCATTTTCGTTATTTGGGCAATCTGAAGCTTTGTAAAGTTTCTAATCTTCAAATAAAGCTTTGATGTAAGGGTGGCCAAAAGCATCTTTATAAAGAAATTGTTCCATTCAAATCCTAGAAAAAACATGGAGGTGGCCTCAATGGCTAACTATATACAAAGAATTATGGGCATGGTGATGCTGGCAATATTTATGCTCAGTATTGTACCACTTGCTCTAGCTGACACTGATATTAGTGTGGATACTGATGTGAGTGTGGATACCAGTTCATCTACTACTTCAACTGACACGAGTGTTGAATCAGATGTGGAAGTAGAAGCTGAAGATGAGACTCAAAGAGATGGGCGCGGACGAATGAAAGAGCGCATGAGAGAAGTACGTTCTCAGGAGCGAGAACATCGTGATGAAGTTCGCGGTAAGATCATCGAAGTTCGTCAAGAAATGAGAGAAATTCACAAAGACCGCTGGGAACACTACGAAGAGGTTCGTGCTGATTTACGAGCTCATCACAATGAGATGCTTAAAATCCGTGCTGAATTAAAATCATGTGCTGGTGAAAGTTGTGATACTAAAAAGACAGAGTTGAAGCATGAAGTTGTTCACCATGTAGATAAAACACTGGATCATATTGATGCATCGTTTGACCACTTAAGACAGCGAATTAATGCCTCCGCAAGTTTAACTGCTGAAGAGAAGGATGCTGCTCTTGAGGCGATTGCTGAACTGGAAGTAAAAGTTGATGCTGAGAAAGCAAAACTTGCTGAACTTGATCAGAATGCAACCAAAGAGGAAGTAAAGGAATCAATCAAGGATGTTAAGGAATTGGTTAAGGATGTTCGTAAAGAACAGCGCCGATCGATTGCTCTTCTTGTTAGCGCAAAATTGGATCATATTGTAGATCGCCATGAAGCGTTGTCAACAAGTATGCAGACTCGAATTGATGGAGTAACGGCTGCTGGTGCTGATGCGAGTACTTTGATTGCCATTAAAGCTAACTTTGATGCAAACACAGAAGTGCTTGAAGCTGATGTGAAGGCTGCTCATGATTTGTGGGTAGAGGCTGCTGCTGACAAAGGCAAAATGGAAGCTTGGAAGGCTGCGCATGAGAAGGTTCGTGCTGACTTGAAAGTATCCAAAGAGCTCTTACGCGAGTTCGTTGCTGAATTCCGTGAAGTTCGAAGTCACACTACTGTTGAAGCAGAATCTTCAACGGATGTAGAAACGACTACTCAGGACACTACTGTTGATTCAACAGCTAATGCAACAGTAGCATAGGTGGGAACATGAAACGAATATTTACGATTGTCCTTGCCATTGCTGCTGTAAGCATGCTAGTACTGAGTGGTTGTTCATCTTCGGAAGAAGTAAAAACGACTACCATGACTAGTGGCGCTGATGCAACTGCCGACTCCAATGATGCCGAGTTTGATGGTGCCCTCTCCGAGATTGAGGATTTGGAAAAACTCAATGAGCAAATGGAAAGTGATTATTCCACAGAGGAGTGGGATAGCTATCTTGCAGAGTAAATTTTTTATTTTTTTTAACTTTAGTTTCCAGCTTTTGATTTCCAAGTGTCATTTGATCATGTTTACCAAGCAGCAGCGTATGATGCCCCAAACATCTATCGACTAACTCTTTAGGATCAATTCTTTAAAGAGCCACCTTCTTGCGCTGCTGCTTGTTTTTACTATTTATTATAGTTTGGTTCACAATGGTGGTTCTGTTGTGGGTGGATCTATGTTCCGAGGGTTTAATTTTTCATTGATATAACTTAGTAATCCTAGTCGAGGACGTGACAACTCCCATTTTCTGATGGTGACGAGATCGATTTTTTGTAAGTAGTGGTAAAAGGTTGCTTCCATTCCTGCAAGGTATCCCCGAAAGCCGGTGTAATAATCAAGATGATTGTGTAAATCATTCCAATGTCGTTCCGTATCCTTCTTTTCCATGCTCAATTGAGTGCACCTATCTACACTCTCTTTAAATCGACTCGGATAAAATGGAGAATTCTGGTATGGTTCTTCTTTAACTTTTTCTAAAATTGCCACATATGGTTCCATTACTTGATCAAGTGGACTTGGAATTTTGTTCAGTTCGGCTCTGACCTCATCGTTTACACATTTGGTGATTGCATATATACTCGATCTAATTATGTTTAGGCGCGCCGAATGTAAAACAAGCAGTGGGCCTTCTGGTTCAACTTCCCCCCGTATTTCTTTATTCCATTGCTCTTCGCATTGTAGAGCATACGAATGCAAGTATGTTTCTAAAAATGAGCTGACTAGGAATGAACTGATAGATTTTTGCAATTCGGGAAATTGTTTTTTCCAGTCTGTCCAGACTGGCTGTTCAGTTTCGGGATTTCTGGTATATCCTAATTCATAATAGAAATACACGAATTCTCTCCATGCAAGATCAGTATAATGAACGCCTGTTTTTCGTGCCGAGATGCAAAAATCGTGGTAGAGTTTTTCTAATTCATTGGGTTGTTGTTCTGTGGTCATGATGTCTCCTCCTCAGTTTTTTATTTTTTGATGTGCTCAGCAGTTCCTGCAAAATGATTGTAATGGGTGTAGGATGTGAGTTCTGTTCGTGCGCTTTGATCAACGATGATGCTTTTTAGAAGGTAGTCCACGCGCTCTAACAACTCTTTTTGATCTTGTGGTGGTTTGTTCCAGAGATTGTTGCGGTGAAGATGCCGTGCGTGAGTTTCTCCTAGTGCTATCATATTATCTTGGCCAAATCCCATGTGGATATACCACCTTGGTCCAGATTTTCCATAGCAATCAGTGATCATCGCAGTCATTGCTTTTAATAAATTGAAATAGTTTGTCATAAACTCAGATTCATTTCTTCTTGCAAAAAGTTGTTCGAGTTCTCCATATGAGTCCCCCCCCACAATATTTGTTGATTCAAGGGGAGTTGGTTTACCATCAATTGTTACAATGAAATATTCTTTTTCAACAAGATCTGATGTGACTTTTCCACATGGTGCTTCACCCACAACTTTTTGATACATGCTCTGATCGACAAGCACGTTCCTTAATATTCCTACACCGGATACAATTGGCTCCATTGCGAGTAGACAGGGACCATTGGAGTATGGTCGGTAGCCATTCTTTCTTCCGGGCCGGCCGGAGCAATAATTTAGTCCACTATATCTCCAGTTCTCAAGCACATTTACCAGAATTGGATCGATTGGAGTCTTTCTGGTTCGCCACACGTCGTAAGTAGGATCGATCCACTGATCTATGGTTTGATGTTTACTATAGTATAACCTTTTTGCATTGCCGGTCCAATAGCAATCCCAATACTCGGTTGATATTCGAGCCCAGCTTACTATTGGTGACTCTCCTGTAAAGAAGCGGATCTGTTCATTCAATGGTTCAGCTGGGTAGATTAGTGTCATTGTAATTTATAATCTGGTCTGAATAAAATCTAAGACATAATCACGAAAGCCGCGGTTTGGTTCGTGGACACCATCCCATTCTTGAATGGTGGCCCAATCTATTCCTTTGAGTGTGTTGTAGAATTTCCGTTTCAACGCGTTGTAGGATCTTTCTAAAACACCATCTTTAAATTCAACATTCCCATGGAGCAGGTTATGAAGTTCATCCTTATGACACTGTAGGCTTTTGAGTCTTGTAATACCTCTTGCGAGTTCTATATCAAGATAGCTCGGAGTGTCTATTAGAAACGCTTTCACTTCCGAATCGTTTTTACTGCTTAGAACTTGTACTAAACAACAGTAAACCCGTTCTACCTCACTATCAAGCAGGAAGAGATCTTTATTGTTCTCATCCAATTGTCGTGTAAATTCTGAAGCATAATGAGTTAGCTTTCGTTCCAGATTGGGGAGACAGGATTCTTTGAGTTCGGGGTATTGTACTTTCCAAGCTTCCCGTCTTTTATCTCCCTCTTCTAATTTGACTAGCCTATCCTTTTCAATTTCTATAACTTTATCTTCTCCATCCTCAGAACTGCTGTACTGATACACTGCTGTTGCACAAATTTCGCGGCAGTACCGTTCCCATGCGAGTTGGGTGAAATGTACGTTGTTAAGCCGCGCCGTAAGGCGAAAAAACTTGTGCCCGTCCTGCAGTTGTTTTCTGAAACTTTGTTCGAAGTTACTTTCTGTTGTTTCTGTCATTGGATCTCATGCATTTAAATTTTTGTTCTCTTTAATGTGCGGTCGTCTCTTTTCTTCACAAACCAATAATCATCTACATCAAATTCAAGGGGTCTTGGCAACATAGGGTCTAGTAATTTTTTGTAATCCTCTGCTAATTTGTTCTTTGCAAAGCCGCCGGATGATTCTTGAATTAAATGTTGGAGAATAAAACCCGCTTGTCGAACTTGGCGGCAGGAAGAAAGTAATTCTTCATAGAATGGTAAATCTTGCTTGTATATCAAAGCAAAGGGCTTAAACCACTCTTTGCCTTCTTCTAAGGTAATAAAAATCTCTTGGATGGTTGTTTTTAGTTCAGGAACAGTATGAGATAATGCCTGGGCTAGTATCCTGCGATGTTTAATGTTTGTAGTTTTGGTATAAATCTCAGCCCAGTCGAGGGATATTTTTGCTTTCTCAAGCATTATACTTAGTGCATGTCTAAAGGGATTGACACATTCGCGAAAGAAAAAATGTTGTACCGTATACGCCTTGTCCCATGTGTCGTTAACAAATCCAGATTCTATTATATTTTCCAATTGCAATAGCTCTGGCCCTTTACGGTTAGGAAAAGACTGCATTTCTTCTACAGCACGAAGTGCCTCCGTTCCACCTACTAGGAGAGAATTTGATGCGAGCACCTGTGTTCGGCGTAGCTCATATTCTTTCCATCTCATGAAGTTGTCCGCTGTCGAGTTTAAAAGAGCGAATACCTTTGCATCCCGTGATAGAAGTGCAATTCTTTTTTGAGGCTGATGAACAATATCATATAATAATGCTTTGACCATCTTGCGATCTTCTGCAAAATAGGGATCAAATCCTCCCCTCTCGATGATATTAGTGTCAAAATCAAAAGTTCTATATTTGTGGCCCTTTTTAGTGAACTCAGAAGAATTTGCTATTTCTGGTCTCACCTTCTCAATGCTAATTTCCTCTAATGAAGGGAGTGCTATTCCCTCCTGAATTGCCCCCATCATCCCTTCTACTGCAATTCTAACTCCTCGTTCCAGGCTGGATCGTATTTCAATATTATCGCACCATTTGTACAAGTACTCTATATAATTTGATGCTCGTTCACTTACGAAGTCACAGGGGTAACCTTCTTCAATTAATATTGGTCCCCTCTCTAAAATACGTTTTATGAATTCAGTTGGTTCCTCGACACCTTTTCTTATATTTAGATAATCTTGTGGCGTACCAAAACCAGCCTTTTTGACTTCTTTTGTTTCTCCGCCATCCCACCACGCAATATTTTTATCATATACAACTACTCTGTTATCCTCATTTTCTTCCTCAGATTGAATGCTTGCGGCTTTTTTGCCGTATACTTCTCCTTGCTCACGAGCACGTTGTAAGGCGTTAAACATACGGGGGAAGTCTGTCTTAAGAAGGATTAGGTCATCTTGGGAGTAGGTGGATGCCATGTCTAATCCTCACCCTCATCTTCCAAACTCTTTACTCTCACGTACCTATTTTCTCGTCCTGCGCGTAGAGCTCTTGGTTCGTATTGTCCTCCAGTTTGGCCTGTTAGTACACCAATACTCGCAGCAAGACCGCCGTAGAATTCATGTTTAGGGCTTCCAATGGGATATGCTTGTGAAAGATCATAGAAAGTACTGGAAAGGTTATTGTAATTAATTTTCGTATCATCCTCCCATTGCATTCGTTCTAGTGTTGTTGCTAGTTCTTTTCGGATTGTTATGCATACACCTGCACTTCGTTCTATCGTTGGAATTAAGTCGTCAAGTGATCTGTCAATTATCCTTTGGGCTTTTTCAGGTATTGCATTTGTCATATTTTCTCCAGTAGGGATATCTCTACTCAAAACAAAGAAATAGAATTGCACGTTCAAATTATATTATTCTTATATCATTAATATAAATGATATAAACATTTAAAAAGAAAGAGGGCTTTTGAAATATAATGCGCAGAAAACTCATTAAACAAGGGATGGGGGGCTACACTGTTGTTCTACCCATCAATTGGATTCGCAAGCGAGGATTGGAAGGTGGCGGCGAGGTCGATATTGATGAACAGCGAGATGTTCTCGTTATCGCTGCAGAAGGTAAACATGTTACAAAGTCAACATCACTGCATATTGAGAAACAAACGTTCAAATTTTATCGCTCTATTATCGGCGGCTTGTATCGGGGAGGGTATGACGAGATTCATGTTACTTTTACAGATGCATCGATACTCCCTGATCTTCAAAGAGCTGTAGATCTTCTTCCTGGTTTTGAGATATTAGATATTACTTCCAAGAGCTGTATTGTTCGTAGTACGGCAAGGGCGTCTGACCTGGATGTTCATTCTCATTTTCTGAAGATGGTTCAGAGTGTTGGAACAATGCAAACAATGATACTTGAATGTAGGACTGATTGGAAAAGTCTTGAGGGCCAACTTTTTTTACTACGAAATAACATTTTGAAAAACCGTGATTTAATTGTGCGAACGATTGTTCAGAAAAATGCCGCTGTTGATGAGTATCTACCATATTACACGCTTGTGAATTATGTATGGATGATGGCGAGAACGTTGTATTATCTTTTTGAGCGAGTAGTTCGAGCGGACCAGTTTCAGGATAGGATTGCTTTGCAGAAGGTTGCGGACTATTTTCATAAGACGTTTTTAGCACCACATAAGATTGATCCTTATCTTACAAGATCATCATTTGATGCAGTATTTTCTGCATTGAGTAAAAAAATAGCGTCTGATTCTGATCCGCTTGTTATTGGTTATTTGATTTCTATTGCGATGCTCATTGAAGGGTGTAATTCATCGTTAATACTTTTGCACACAGCGGTAAAGGGGAATCATGGGAATCAGAATGGTGATCTTACTAAGGGGTAATAACATTTATAAAAAGTATGGCTTTTTAAGTTTCGATGAACGAGTTTGATATTTTACTCTATACTCAAGCAGCGCCTGTTGCTGCTTTGCCAATTACATACTATGCTAGTAGGTGGTATCTCCAGAAGAAGGGTTTGGATGTGCAAAATCTTACGGCTATAATTGAAGGACGCAAACCCACGTTAGATCAAGTGGAAGAAACTCATTTAGCAGGTTCATCCATTACCTGTCTAGTTCACAAGGGATATCTTTTGAAAAGTACCTATCGTATTTCAGATGAGGAGATTACCATTGTTCAGAAAAATAATCCTGCTCGGTTTCTTAACCTTCTGAATGGTGCTGCTGCACAGCTGTATATTCGTGAGGTAGTTGGGGAACGCTGTGTTCCAAATGTTGTTGATATTTCTTCTCGCTTAGGGATTCTTTCGGAATATGTGGATTGCTCTACACCGCTTGGAGATCCTTTATTACCTGCATCTGATCGGATGACTGCAGCCCGTAAGGCTATTGACAAATTGATTAGGATTTCACGTGGCGAGAGAGGTGTTCCTCAGTGCGGCGGACTAACATTTTCCGATTATTTTTTATCACTCGGTTCCTATTTTACGAAGCCACGCCACGTGGAGCGCAAAGTATTTCGATACCATAGGTATTATAATTCTCAAAAGCTAAGTCCACGTGCTGAAAAACTTGCTACCAAAGCAAGTCACAATGTGTATAACCCCATTGATATTCTCACTGATCTTTTTGGAAGGTCGAAATGGAATTGGGATGACTTAGCAGCGATTACGACGGATCATTGGACGAAGAGATATTCAACCCAATTTCAGCAAGCGCACTGGCGGGAAATCGGTTGCGATCTGCGTTTTTCTGAATTTACCCATGGCGATCCTAACCCATATAACTTTCTGGTGGGACATGGTGAGCCTTCGCGTGTCACTATTCTAGATTGGGATAAAGCAGGACACAAAGATTTATTGTTAGATTTATTTTTAGTAGCACACGCAAGTAGTTTATATGCAGAAGAGGAGTCGAAATTAAAAGAGTATGCATTGCGGGAGTATACTTCAGCATTTGGTCTTCCTACTCATGATCGCTTCTATGCTATTGAAAAAGAAGTATCGCTCTACACTCTTCACAAAATTTCCACATTGCTTGATGCTGTAGCATCGTCTAGTGCGGGTGCTGATTCATCCCGTAATCCGGTGGAATCATTACGAAAACAGTCAATAGGTAATTTGGAAAGAATATTTGCTTGGACCTATAATACTCTAATGAATGAACTTGGTGGGGCGCTTGCGGATGAAGTTCAACATGTTTTCGCTTCGCGTGTCGAGAGGATTAGTAGGGACTCCTTGCCTCATTACGGTTCTTATGGTGGGCTGCAGATGTGGCAAGATATTGCGACACTACAAACTCCACCTGATGAGACGGCTGCTACGCGTGCTCGTAAGAATGTTAGTACTCAAATTTATTCGCTCGCCTCAAAGCGACAGGCTGTAGAACTGTCGTTTCGTGTCGCCGGATATACACACTTTTCGATGATGTTTACAATTGCACCACTATTTGCAGAATATGGATATGATCCTACTCTTCTATACAAAACCGGAGCACTCGCACTTTTCGCGGGGCTTCTTGTAGGTGGTGGTGCACGACAAGTAATGGATTATCTGAAACCTAGAAGGTGATGATTAGTGTGTCCTACCCATACTCTCAATTAGTTTAAATATTTTTGCTCCGTCACGTAATTTCTCCATGAATGTTCCTTGATACGTACTTATCATGGTGGGTGTAAAGATTTTTCCTTGCACTAATTCATTAATTGTGCTGTTGGATTGGAAGATGATCTGCTCTGGTCTTACACCTAATGTATGCAAATTAGATGCTAACTCGGCACCATTTGGTTCTGGATTAACAGGGGTGAGACTATTTCGTAGTATTGGTTCAATAAGGAATGTAGGTGTTAGTTTTCCATGTCGCTCACGTCGGGCGCGGGCATAGTCAAGGGTTTCATGGTAATCCAGAAATGCGGCTATGGGCACATTATAACATTCGGCTGCCATTACTAATCCCTTCGTGAAAGTGTAATCTCTATCAACAATTACTAGCTTAGCTTGGTATTCTGGGTCTTTTGGTAGTGGATAGTTCATTTTTGTCTCACCATGTTTTTTACCTAGTTGTAATTGGTCTTTTTTTTAAATGGCTTTCTTCATGATCGATCAAGAAAGTTTAGGGGCACACCCGCAGTCGATCACAAATAGCCTTGTGCGTTGATTCCTTACCACTTCTCGGGCTTGCACCCCTGCAAACATGGTGATTACCAGTTAAGGCTGCTTCCTTCCGGATCTGACCTGAT
>CAYIEX010000018.1:0-9105 GCA_964362485.1 uncultured Methanosarcinales archaeon
ATGAGCTGGTCTCTTCTTGGTTGAACATATTATGTTCTATTTTTTTTCCAACTTGACTTTGGCCGCACACTTCCCACTTCTCCTTGTTACAAAGAAGCGCATTGTCGTTTCGATTGAACCATTCGCCGTGCGTTATGAGGCACGCGGCAGAGGTCTCAGAAAACGCAGGAACTTCAGTGTAGGGTTTTGTTCCCGCTGGAGCGTTGTTTGCGGGTATCACTTCGCCTGAGCGCATGCGGACAGCGCCGCAGGCACTGCCATCGGCATTTGTTCGTTCACGGCTGTTAAGGAAAACTGGGCAACCGGAGCCACTGGGGAGAAGGTCGCGACAGGGAATATCCATGTTTTGATTGCTAATGAGAGAATTATATTGTGCGCTCACAGTTACTTTACGAGTTGTTGCTGTTAATGGTTCACCATTATTAGAATTCAAGCAGTCCATTTCACCATCGGAAGCATACATTGTTCCTGCAACGCTAATTGCCTCATAGGAATCTTGAGTAGAACAAGCAGGAAGCTCTCCTTTATTCCACTTATAGATTAAGGTGGAAGGGTTATTGCTATTAGTAAATTGGTCATTATCAATACCATCTTCATCTGCTCGATAAACCCAGTTGGTTGGAAAGAAACACACTTCATTATCTTCACCTTTAAAGAGAAGACCGTTACTTTCAAAGTTTCTTGATTCGTCATTGACAAAAACGGGGTTAGGATATGGATTATCAATATAGAGTCGATTTCCACTTCGACGATTTTGGGAATATTGGATGTGGAAGGTATCAACTTTGTAGGTATAAGCACCGGGGGTGCGTTGGTTGTGATCATCTGAAAGCCAGAATTGGTCGTTGACCTTTTTAAGAAAAGTTTTCGCAATAGGACTGTCGCCGCTCCAACCGGCAATAACGCAGGGTTTGAGTTTTGGAACATTGAATTGACTGTGGATAACTTGGCCAGACTTTTTAATGGTCACGCGTGTAGAGTCAGTCTCATGATTGTAATCAAATTGGATACTCGCGGTAGAGGCGTCAGTCCCTAAGTCTTCTTGAAAACCTGTGAATGCAGCAAAACAATTTTTGCCGGCTCGATCGGACGCAAGAGACAGTAGGGTTGCTTTGAGAGAATCCATCTCGTGGCGCTGGGAAGGAGCAAACTCTGTTGTGCCAGCATGTAGTTCGTTATCACCTATTGAAATTTCAGGAACAAAAGTATCGTAAACCCACATTATTTTTTCCTTTGCTTGGGGGAACATATCAAAGTAAAAGATGGAAGCCCCAATAAAGAGAAAGAAAAGAGGGATTAACCAGTAAGCGACTTCTTTGATGGCCATTAGAACATCGCCCCTATTTTTTCAAATAAGCTTCCAATCTTACCTCCTAGATCACCAACGAAAATTAGCATTACAAAGAGCAGAAGCAGAGCTAGGATAATGAGTACTATTTGCCACATCTCCATCCCTTTTCTGTTCATGATTATATTTTATATCCCGAGAACTTGGTTCCCTATTTTATTCCACAATAAATACAGCATGGCAAGACCAAAGACAATGATGAGGATGATAATGATCAATGTTTCTGGGCTTGTCCAATTAAGACCGCGCTTGGTAATCATGGTTCAATGCAATATGACTTTGTATCGCCATAGCCATGACACTGGGCTTTGTTCCCAAATGATTTTTGACAGGGTTCATTGTTGCCACTTGGGCATTCTTGGGCAAAACCGATACAACATACGCCTCCGGTGTTACAATCAAAGGCATTGCTGGACTGGGTTTTGAGAGGACATGTTGTCTCACCCGCCTTGGTGCAGATACCATTGCAGGCAGAGAGACCGAGTTCAAGTTTATTACCGCGAGTTGTGAACATGATGATAAGAACGATTAAAACTATGAGAGCGATTACTGCGCCGATGATGATCCACCACATATTGGCATCGCCCTTGTGGTTTACTCGTGAATGGTTGAATTTCATAGAAAAGAAAGAAAAATTTATGGCCACTTACAGCCGCTGGATTCGCAGAGCGCTTTGTCATTGCTTAGTTGATCACAGCGATCAATTTCACCACGGAACTCGTTTCTGGCACGGTCTTTATCATCGTCCGTTGTGGCTTGAGAAAATTGCGTTTTGAATGTGTTTTCTCGACTAATAGTTGGTTGACAATCACCATAACTAATGCGTAAGGTAGTAATCTCGGCGTCACCTGCATCGCCTACACCACGGTTGAAAAGACTAATTCTTCCCGTAAAAATAGCAATCAGAACAACAAGCACAATGAGCGCTAATGCGGCAATGATAATGACATTTAAGGACATGCCTTGACCTTTTTTGGAAATCATCGTAACACCTCGTTTTTTGAAACTTATTTAGGTACTCTTTTAGACTATAATCAGGTATCCTGAAAGAGAGTACCGTATATAAATCTTTCTTTAGAGCAGGACTTCGCAAAAGAAGGGTGTTCGGAAAATTTTAGTCACATAGATAGAGAGTGTTACGGATATCTCCCGCACGTAGGTTAGGGATCGATACTTCGGATGCGTCTCGTTCTTTGCGGGCACAACCCCCCTTATTTGCTCCCTCGTTTCTGATCACGAAGAGCTCTTCTGGTGTCTCATCTTGGAGAAGAACGGAGCGGAATTCGTAGTTTTTATTCCAAGTTCCCAATGTTGTGTCAAGCTGGGTAGTAATGAATTCTTTGAGGAAACGACAACTATGTTTGTCCCCGCAGCGATATTGAGAAAAACCATCGTTTACTCCTGTAGGATCATCGGTAGAATAGGTATCTTGATTTTGAGCACAATCATCAAAGAGGTCTGCTCCAATTTGTAAAGGTCGATTATTGCGAGGAAAACAGTTGAGCTGGGGGTCATCAATACTTATTTTCATCAGAGCGCTGGTGGTACTATAGGCAAGACCTTTTCGTGTGAATATTTTTTTTGTCGGTTCATCATCAAGAGCGAAGCGCGCGATAAAGAGCATACCAATGGTGAGCAGAAGTACGATAACCACAAGACCTACCATCTCCATTTGACCCCGTTTCATGAATAAACCCCTACTTCAAGGTACCCAAAGTGGTAGAAATAATTGCCCGTGGCATCTACGTCACGTAAGGCTACAATAAATGGAGTTGGTTCGTAGTTGGTTAAATCACCAACCTTGTTTTCGTAAAGAACTATTGAACTTGGATTAGGGCTCGGATCAGGGTAGAGGGTGTGAATAGTTATTTTTGATGTTGAAAATAATTGATAATAATAGGGTTCGTTGTTTTTAAAATACTCGGCGGTTTGCAAGGCGCGTAATTTTGGCAAGTCAATACAGTTGTCTTCATATTCAAATGTACCTTTCGTGCACATTAGTTCGGGGAGGAAGAGAACTTTAAGGGTGGTGTCCATTGCCCGGGCAGCGCGTAATTCTTGTTGTTCTTCGATAAGAGCACTTTGCTGGTAGCGATAATAAAAAATGATACCGAACGCAACGAGAATAAAAAAGATGAAGAGGACTGCGATGGTTTCAGTTATTTGCATTTGCGCTTTTTTGGTCATGTTAGTACAGTGCAGGGCACAGTGAGTTGGCTAATTTTTCGGAGTTGAATGTATGTAAAGCGTCAGCAGAGAGTTGTAACTCTGAACAAGCGCTTAGATCATTGTTATTTGTTATGGACTGCAGACAGGTGAGGATTGCTAACTTATGCTTTTGGAGTAAATTTTGGAGATTGGTGTCAAACCCTTCATAAAGGTTGGGACACTCGGAAGCGGGGTTGGTATTGACGATTGTTTTGAGTTCTTCATAGCGAAGGGAATATACGGTATGAACATGTTGAAGTCGCTTGAGAGCTTTGGCCATATTACAAGTGTAAATCTCGGAAGATCCCGCAAAAATGGCAGCATATTTAGCAGCATCTTTTTCACCTCCAAGCGAAAGTATAGGAATGGGATTGCCCTGGTTCTCACTTTTCCAAGCATCTCCTTTTTTAGTGAAAAACTCGACTTGTTTCCCGTCTGGTGAGAAACGAAGAGCGGTTACAAGGTGATCATCGAAGGGGCGAAGTTTCTCAGGGACAGGATCGTTATTGCTGATAATATTACCAGAAACGTCTATGACTCGCACTTGATACTGTTTACCGGGGTTTACGGCCTGGAATTCTTCGGAGGATACGTCAAGAACATTGATTCGCGCTGGGGTGTTTGTCTCTGGCGCAGCAGCTTTGATAAACTCGTCTTTAAACTCGCTTTCGCCCACGATTAAATAGAGGGTATTATCGGAAGTTACAAATAGAAGATCACTTGTTTTAAAAGGGTAGTTGTAGGGAAGGCTCCATAAAATCAAGCGAGCAGTCCGAATGGTGGTGGGTGAAAAAATGGGTTGTACTGATTCTTCGTAGCGGGCACTTTGGCCTTGAATTCCAATGAAACTGGTACCGTCAGTGCAGCTATAATCAAAAGTATAATCAATAAGACCGCTTGTTGGAACGACATTTTTTGTTTTTTCAGAAACACTGGCACCGGTATAAATTGACTCGAGAGTTCGAATTACATTACTCGCAAGTTTTTCTTCTGAACTTACTTTTTGTTTGATGATTATCCCCGCAAAAAAGAGAAGAATAACAGTTCCGGCGACAAGAATGTATATCCAATTGAATGTTACTTCTACTTGACCTTTTGAGTTCATGGTTTTCTTAATGGGGTTGCTGATGGGGAGTGCCGATGAGTTTTGCTCATGGCTCATAGATTAGTGTGCGATCACCTTTGCCTTCAAGAAAGACGGTGAATGAACCATCACTTAATGGGATGCAAAGATATCCCTCTTCCGAGTCTTTCTCGGGACAGCCTTCATCTTTTGTACAGGTTGCTATGCGAAATACTTTAAGCGGAACTGGAGAAGAAGGAGTTAGAAATACATTCTGGTCGACTACATCATACCCTCCTATTTCGACTTCCTGAGCTTGCTGCCAGATACTACACGCTAGTTGATCTTTTTGACAAAGCGCTTTGATTTCGTCAGGAGAAGCCTTTTTGTCCATGTTAACAAAACAGATTTGTCGGTGCTCCCCTGGGACATAGAACTTTTTTTCGCGAATTGCACCGTATTCGGTATAAATTGATTTGATCTCTGATTCAAGCCTATTCTTAAACTCGACGTACTCTACTTTCTCACCACTTTCGAGAAAACCGACAATGGCACGATAGCCAAAAATGGCAATAAGAGCGAAGGTGACCGCAGCAAGAATATACATGAATACTTGATTCATTTGAGCTTTTTTCATGGGTTAGGTTTCCAGGTTTATTTTCCTTTCTTTCGATTTTGAGTTATCTCTTTGAGTTTTGAGAAAATCTCTTTGGCTTTATCTTTTTCAACGACTTTATTAATTGGGGTATCCGTTGTTTTTTTAGCAATCTTTTCAAGTTCATTAAAAACGCTTTTTTCTTGAGGGCGCAGACCGGGTTTTATTTCGTCTTTGTGTTCTAAGTAGGTGTGAGCTACTTCGTGAAGTTTAGGAAGGGACGATGATTTGGAGATAAGGGATCCAACGTGGGGAATTACGGCTGATTTTTCATGGAACGCAGCAAAAGCAGTCTCGCGGGCACGCACTTTTTGTTTGCCGTTGTGTTTAAAGAGAGGGATCTTGTCTGCAATGGAGTCTAGGAGCCCTGGTTCATCAGATGCATTGTCGTTTGAAGGTTGTTTTCCTTTTGGTGATCGTTTATAGTAGGAGACCAAATATGCAGTTCCGCCGATGAAGAGAAGCAGACCAGCAAGGAGCACACCCCAAGCAAGGATATCTGTTTCTTCTGGAGTGGTTGGTTTGAGAGACTTTGGTTCGGGATCTTCTTCCTCATCTTCTTTTTTAGGATCATCTTTTGGTTTTGGTGCTGGTTTTTCATCTTTAGTACAAGGATTGGTTCCATCAATGAACTCTTCGAGATTGGTTCGATCATCATTATCTTGATCTTCGTCGCCATCGCGTACATTGTTTCCATCACTATCGGCTTTGAGGTGATCGAGACCGCAGGAATTGTGTTTCTTTTCCCACTCGTCAGGTAAACCATCAAGGTCGGTATCTTTAGTCGTTGGTTTTGGATCCACAGGAGAACATCCCGTCTGACCACTAATGGTCCCGGCAGGTGTTGTTGAACAATTGTCACATTTGTCTCCAACACCATCACCATCGGCGTCATTAAATGTTATGGGGAAAACGCCCGAGATATTGTTCCCTACATTGTCTTGGACTTTATAGCATAGAACGCCACTGGTTGTAAAGAGGAATTTCTGGCCGGTGTAACTTACGTTTGCTTTACATGCTGCTGCGGATGGAGCCTGTGTAGCGGTGAGATTAAAACAGCCAACGGTATCTTCACAGCTCAACTCAGCGGTTGCTTTGGCACAGGTTTGATTAATAGTGGGTGTCACAACAGGAGGAGTTTTATCTTCAAGGCAGGTGGTGTGATTTTGGTTGACAATGAGAACACCGTCGCTGACATTAAATTCTCCAGTAAGGCCAGCGGCATCTGTTGCTTTGAGTTTGACATAGTAACGATGTGTTGCGTTAAAACTTTCAGTTGGTATGACAATAGGGGTTGTAGGAGGAATGGTAGCACTCAAAACTAAATCACCACCGCTTAACGTGGCGTTTCTATTAAGAGTTCGGTTGATGACACGTTCTTCACCAAGATCGTATATCTCATAATAATATGAAACGACTGCTTCATCATTCGATGTGGCAAGAACGTGCAAAGGATTTTTACCACAACTCAGATTTCCATCATTTATACTAATAATTCGGGGTGGGGTGCGATCAATGGTAAATGTACTAAGTCCTTCAGCGATATGGTCCCCCATTTGACACCGGATAGGATAGCGGTGGTCACGTTCTTCAAGGTTTTCAAGCTGAACATGGTGCTGGGTTGTGCCTGCGCCTTCTAAACCAAAATAGGTTTCATTGCGTTCAAATTCACAGACGGCGGATTTGCTCGTGTGAACTTCAAGAGGAAGCGTTTCTTGCGTGAAGTAACCACCACTTGGAGAGATAAAGTCAATGCTTCCAAGAGCAGAATAGTCAACGGAGAACACGATGGATGCTACTTCTGAAGGAGTTCCTGCACCATTGCGGCACTGGACGTTGAGAGTGAAGTCTTTTGTAAGCCCATTGAATGTGTTAACAAAAAAGACAGTGGTGTGAGTTTCATTGAGGATGGCATCGTCAGCGCCGCTGAATTGATGATTCATTTGGTCGTAGAACTCATGCCCTTGGTCACTGAATTTACAGAGTGTCTTGTCGTCAGTTTTGACTTGCAAAAGAACACTGGGACCTTCCAAAAGAAGACTTGGTATTGCAATAGCTTCTAGTATGGTGGGTGCTGTGGGGTCGTACTCGAGAGTCATTTTTTGTACTGGACTTAACTCTTCTTCATTATTTTTACATTGGACGAAAACTGATTTGAGACCACCATCTTCAGGATACGCTGCAACGCCTGAAGCAGTGGGAAACTCAGAGACCAAGTATTTTTGCTGAATATTGGGAAGGATGGTTTTGAACGGAGGAAGGTCTTCGTAGTCAAAGTTGGATGTGAAGTCATAGCGGCATTCAACTGCAGGAACGCGTGTATTGAATTGCCAGGGAAAGACGGGCGTAGCACTGACACCCCACATCTGATCCTCATAGTGGTGGAGAGGAGGCAGCTCAAGGGTGATTCCAAAACCTTCAATTTTAATTGTACCACATTTGGGAACTTCACTATGATTGGCGCTATCGGTTGAGAAGTAGCAAACTTTGCTAGACTGTTCTACTGTTACTGCACTTTCAAATTGTTTGAATTCGCATGGTTCACCCACACAGAATTGGGTACCAGCACAGGGAAACCCATCAGCAGAACACTCAAAAGAGAGAGTAGCGCTGCGAATAAAGAACTCTTCCCAATCGGCGCGGGTTTTGGTGATCTCACGTTCACCTTCGCTAAGAGTGATTGTTGTTCGTGGTGCAAGTGTGTCCACTGTGAAGGCGAACGCGGCAAGATGCTCTTCGCCAGTGAGGAAATCTCGACAGTTGGCACTATAGCTTCCGTAGCGGTGGCTGGCGGGAGTAACATCGGCAGGAAGAGTAATCTCGGGGGAGGAATGATCTTTACCTTCTTCATTCGTGGCAAAATCGGTGATCTGATTTTCTCCATCAAATAGTTTACAAAATGTTCCAACCGTTGTGTGAAGTTGGAAGGTAACAACATTACGCTCAAGAACCTGATCGATTGTTGGGGAAATTATTTCTATCGTTTGATCAGGGTTAAGAACAATAAAATCACTTTTTGTATTTTCATTTCCATACTGATCGACACAAGTGACATCAAGGTTATAGGATATGCCTTGAAGATTTTCGTAAGTAATAGTTTTTGGTTCTTCGGTTACATCACGAATATCACTCGAACCTAGCGGGAGGAGTTGGGTGAGATTAAAGCGACAGGAGGTGTCCCCCGTCTCAGGACGTAAGGGGTTAAGAGTGATGATTAGGGTGGATGTGTCTGCAAGGGTGGTAGATTCTTTTTTAATTTCAAAATCGGGAGCTACATTATCAACAAAGACGAGATCGCTGTGGGGCTCCTCTTGGTTAAAGTATTTGTCTTTTGCAAAATAGATAAGGCGATAGGTTGCGCCTTCGATTTCTTCATTAAATTCTTGAAGAAGATTAATTGGTAGAGTCTCATCGCTGAGTCTTCCCGTGAAAGGCACTTCGGTGAATGTAGTACAGATTCCGGCGGGATCGTCAGTTGGGACAAGGCAATGGTATAATGAACCAAGTGGACTACTTGCACCGAGGATATCTTTTGTATCAACACTATGGAATGTAACATCAGTGGGTTTGGTGGAGATGATGGAGAGATCTTGAGCAAGAATTTCTGTTTTAGGAGGAAGGGAGTCTGCATAGCAGGCATCACGATCACCAACAACAAGAGCATCACAGTCACCAATGTTGTCGGCATCCCCATCTTTTATACATTGGCCCTTGCCCTGATCGGTGGGAACCCAGCGGCAACGTTTCCAGCCGCATTGATCGGTGGACAAGGATAGTTGATGTTGATCATTTTTGGAAATTACGAGACTTTGGGGTTGCATGCTCCCAGCA
>CAYIEX010000018.1:9115-18114 GCA_964362485.1 uncultured Methanosarcinales archaeon
ACCGGAGCAAACTTGAGCTGTACAATAATAATTTTCAAAGAGAGATGATTTGTCTGAACAAAGGTTACACTGGTCATCCTGCTTATATTTATCAGGCGCGCAATATCCTGCCCCGGTTTCCTGACTTGTCGTAGTAGGGAGGAGAATGTCTTCGTCAAGACCGCTAAAGAGGAGATCATAGTTAATAAGAGGAGTATCGGGTTCTTCAAGACTTTTTTTATTACTTGCGCCATCAATCCAATTACATTGAGTTGTTAAACAACTATTTGTTTCACACGCATTTTTCCCATTGTAATCAAAACAGCTCGATACACTGGTACAACTAGAACAGGTGTCAACAATCGTTTTGGAGTAATCGTAATTGCAAAAGTTTTCAATTTGTTCTTGAGAACTGCTACTTGTTCCAAGACATATGGAGCGGGTGTAATACATACTAAAAGGGTTATCATCACGAATGGAACATGGCCCATCATTTTTACAAGCTGCGGTATGAACGCCTGTTGGAGCACAGAAGTAGGTTGCTTTACTGCGAACGCTATCAGGGGGACAGGGTTGGGGAATAAGAGTGTTCGTGTTGTCGCAGGTGAAATATGATTTACGCTCGTCAGGAGCGGTATCGGGGTCGTTCGCGATACAGAACTGATCCCAACTGGTGGTAGGGTTGTACTTATTTTCACAGCGCGCATCACCAAGAGTGATTTCGACTTGGACAGGTGCTTCGGATTTGCGAGTGCTACCTGCGCTTCCTTCATAGACAGCAACAATTTGATAGACGAATGTTTGGTCCCATTTGACTTGATCGTCGACGAATGTTCCTTCGGCGGCTGAAAACTGGAATTGGGTTATACCTGCGGGTTCTCTGGTTATTTCATAGGATTGTACTTCTCGACATGGTTTGAGCCATGAGAGGCGGACAGCTTTTTGTCCTGGAATATGGTTTGCGGTAAACTCGTCAACGTTTTTTGCAGCACCATCAGGACCACATTCGGCGATTTTTCGGGTGAGAAGAAGATCAAGAGAAAGTGTTTCATCATCTTCAATTGTGAACGTGTCGCTGAATTCGTATTCGACATTGTTGATAACTGTTTTGGCAGTGATTTGATGTTCAATACCACTTTCAAGCGTGGGGAGATCAATTTGGAAATCAGCATTGAGAGTACTTATGCCTTTGAATGCTCCATTGATGAAAATTTTGGTGCCGGGTGCTTTTTCGGTGGCTGGATCTGCTTCTTCGTTGCTATCAAGATCGATGAATGTTTGACCTGTTATTCCCTTGCTTGATTGCCTGGTTAAGGTGAGAGTTATTTCTTTGGTCTCATCATTGGCAAGAATTACTTGGGCACTAGCACTGAGATACCCTACACGACTGGCGGTTACGGTGTAGGTTCCTGCGGGAAGATTTTGGATTTGGTGTGGATTGATATTTGCACGAACTGTTCCACGAGCAGGACCAACATAGGAAATGGTTGCGTCGTCTATTTGCGGAATTGTGACACTAATTGTTGCTGTTCCAGTAGGTTGTTCTTGGGGTGGGGGCTGCTCGACAGCATTTCCACAGCGGGCAGCACATTGGTTGGCATCAGTTTCAGAGGTGTCAAAGAATGAATCAATTGCGCGAAGGCCAAAATCAATTGCTTTTTTATCACAGGCGAATTTGGTTGCGGTTAGTGAACAACTGTTGGTTCTCTCAATTTGACAACAGGCAGGGCCACACTCTTGGAGTTCGTCTTCAACTGCTTGGCCACCTAACTCTTCACAAAAACCGCTGGTATGATCAGAACAATCAATGTTACAAGTTACGGGAACACATTTTGGTTCACTAGAACAATCAGCAGGGGTAGTATATTGACCGCAACCTTCGGGACCACAATCGCCTTCGATGGTAGCGGGATCAACACAGTAAAAACGTTCGTCTTGAGGGTAGAGTAAGCAGGAAGCATCGACACCGGCAGCAAAAAGAGGTAAAAGTAGCACTAAAAGTACACCGATCGGACCTCTTTTGGATACTCCCATTATCGAGATTGGAGAATGACTTTTTGTTTATAAATGTTCCGAGATTAAGTTGGGATTTTTACGAGGAAAAGAGAATTTTGAATAACTTATTCTAAGGATTATAATTGAGCTTATTCTAAAATTCTCTAAGAAGTTTTTGAATAGTTTTTCAAAATCTTCAAAAAATCTATTTTTTGCCTAATTTGCGGAGATCCTTAAGAATTGACTCGTGTTTGGGTTCAGCAGGGGTCGGAGGAAGGGATTTGTCTCTGGTGAGGGCACTGAGTTTTTCAAATGGTTTTGGCTCGACTTTTGGTTTTCCTAGGAGTCGTTTTAGTTTAGCAAAGCTCTCACTTTTAGGTTTTGTTTCGCCAAAATGGTGGAGAACGTTGTAGCGCTTGAGTTGCTCCGATTTAGCGGAGGGTTTGTTTGAGTGTTCTTTGAATAATGAAGGGATGATGGTGGAGAATTTTTTTAGTGGTGACTCTGATGGTTCGATGGCAGGAGAGGAGGGTTCTTCTTTTTGGGAGGAGGGAGTCTTTTTGTTTTTGAAATAAACCCATACTGCAAAAGCCAGAGCCGGAAGGAGTAAGAGAAGTGGCCAGAGAGGAAATGAATTTTCGGGTTTTGGTTTTGTGGGTGTTTGGATGAATGTTTTTTCATTACCCGGTAGTTTTTCTTTACATAAGTTAACGCAGGGTTCAGATGTGGGGTAGAAAGTTATGGTACCACTTTTTTTTGCTTGCTCTTCGCAGGTGAAGCGATTGGACTTTTCATTGCAGATACGGTAGTCTCCACTTTGATATTCGCAACAGCCGCGGTTACACCACGCATTTTCTTGGCCCGTGGGAACGGCGCCGGCAGGACAATCCCGAGCGCGAGTTTTACTACACGTACTTTTGCAAAGAATTTCTGTGCAGGATTGGTTGAAAGGAAGCGAAACACAGGGCTTGTTGGCAAAGGCTTGATTGAGGTTACATCCATAAAGTTCACACTCTTCTTGGGCAAGAGTTGGAGAAATGTCTTTACAGTAATATGGACTTTCGTCGTAGAGAAAACAAGTGTTCGTTGCAAACGAAGTAGGGATTAGGAAAGAGAGAGTGATGAGGAGAACTAACATTATTTTTGTTGGTTTAAGAATCAACTTGACCCTCCGCACAAGCATTATTAATACACTGACCATTAAAATTGCCATCAAAGTTTTTATCACATGGTTTTAGGTTAGTTCCCGGTGAATCACAACCACAGACTAATTGATTACTTAAATCAGTTCCTTGCTTCAATTGTTCATTGAGATCATCGGGTGATCGAGGTTGACCTTTATAGACAACTGCTTTTGGTGGAGCGCAAAACGTTTCACACCCTTGTTTTCCGATACATGCGCCTTGGTCTTCTATGAAGTTAAAGGCGGGACCATCTGCACAATCAGCAGGGATATGAGCACAACCATACTCGCCACTTTTACCGCAAAGTATTTTGTCCTCCCCGTCTAATTTGAATTCATAGAGTGGAGTTCCACAAGTGTTACCACTTTTACCCGTGCAACGAGCAAATTCGTGTAAGGCAAGATATCCTCTGTTTAAATTGGGCGTTTCAAAAGGTCGAATTAAGACAAGGGCTGGGTCTTGATCAATTTCTAGGAATAAGCCATAACATCCTTTTTCTGGATTTCTAAAGCATTCTTGTTTTTGAGCTTCAGGAATTAAATTATTGTTGTTATCACAACAAACATGAGTCGCTTTGTAAGGACTTGTAGTTCCGATATTGTCTAGGAAAACTTTTTCCGCTTCTTGTTTGTAATTATGATAGGGAGAAGGAAATGGTCGTTCTGGATTATTGTATGAGATACATTCAGCAATCTCTACATCAACCGTTGAGGTAGTAATTTGGGTATGTTCACCTGGTTTTCCTGGACAATACGTGGCTTGATAAGAGATAGCAACTTTGGCTATACCTGGACTAAACTGAACGAATTTATCAACGATTTCTTGACCAATCATACCATCATAATGAGTAACAATAGCTCCATCGCCACCATCATCCGGTTCAGGTATCCCAAATGGTTTTGTGCTAGAACCGTCTGGTAAAGTAATACTTTCGCGTAATGGAATCGTAACATCATCTTGAATGAGAGAAACACTTGCGGTTTGTGCGATGTCACGTTTCTCGGGATTGGGAGCGGGAGATGTAACTAGGACCCAGAAAGGATCTTCCTTGGAAATTATTATAGGATCGGATGAGGCTCCACCTGGCCCATCAATTATATTTCTTACTTCAAACGATGAGGTTAATTCATCATCAACAAAAAATTTGACGTCTTGTCGATCAAATAGGTCATGCTTGTCTTTTGTAACGATAACAAGAGCATCGGGAGCTTCTGGTAGCTCGAGTTTATAGTTGCCATTGTCCCCAGGGATCTCAGTGAGACCGTTGAAGTATTTAACCTCTTCCTGCCCCGCAATATCTTCATCGGGATCTTTAGCGTTTAGTGTTATTTCAACTTTGCGTAGTTCGGTTCCATCGGATCCTAAATCAGTACTTCCAGGAATAACTAAGTAATCATACACGCCAGGACAGGCATTGCGACTGATGTAATCAAGAGCTGGCGGACGATTTTGTCTTGCGATATAAAACTCAAACATATCACCAGCAGCACCGGCATCTTCAGGATTATTGACGATGTTGTTGATAGGAGTGCGGATGATAAATATGTCATCACCGTTTTCTGATTCGATTGATTCGAGACTTATTTCCAAATTCTGAAAGTCATCTTGGAAAAGGGCGCGAAAGCACGTGAAGTATGAAGTAAGGTCGACTGGATCACATGGTTTTAATGCATCATCTTCCTCTTTACTGGCAAATGGAAATTCTTCGTTTTGAAGTGTTTCTTGACTAAAACTAAATTCAATGTATTTCTGATCGTACTTTAGGGGATTCGTTATTGCGGTGCGCAGGAGTTTATTGAGCTGGGTGGGATAGACAAGATCGATTTTGGAGATTTCAAAATATTCTTCGCCAGCAAGAGTCATGGTAATGGGATACTCGCCTTCGACTTTGATACCTTCATCCGTGATTAAAGTTTGAAGGGTAAGATCTTCAGTGCTATCACTTATCCTAATAGAAGGATTTATTTCAGTGTTGATGATGCGTTGCATACATTCAGGAACTTTGGCTTTAAGATACGATGAGATCTCTCCTTCGATTATTTGTTTGGTAAGAAGTGGGCGATTGCCAAAACCGACGGTTGTGTCAGGGAACGTGTAGGTACAGGTAGGAGTGCTTGTATCACATGGATATGGATCGGGGCAAGGCCCGGGGTCACATTCAGTGAGGGCATTTTTTTCTCTCGTAATCCCATATAAAACTCGAAATTCTCCATCGGGTGTGGCGTACTTTATTCCATTCTTTGTTTCCTGAAACCCTTGCGTGCCACCGGGATCGCCAGCCCAGAGTTTGCCACCTTGTTTTCCGAGTAGAATGAGCGCATCGCTAAGGCTGTCTTGTAAGCAATCGTCACGGTAGAGACGGAGTGATTCTTTTTTGAAGAGTTTATTGAAAATTGTTTCTTGGGCGTCTGACAAAGCGTTCTTTTGAACGTCGCTCGTGGTTTTAATGACAAAGTAGAAAATGAATACTAGGAGGAGTCCTACTATAATGAAGATTGTAATTTGACCGTGTCTACCACCAATACGCATACACTTGGAAGCGAAGAGTGCCTTATAAAGATTGCTTAGGACACGATGATTTGGGCATGCATATTTGAATGGAACTGGCAGGTTACCTCAAATGTTCCTGCACGCTCGGGAGTAAAACGGACCGACCCACTTCCATCAGCTGCGATTTGAGCACTACCAAGAGAACTCGTAAAAGTGTGGGGAAAATCATCACGATTCTTTACCTGTAATGTAACTTGGTCTCCCCGATTGACTCGTATAGTGGCTGGAGTGTACTGGAGATTTTCAATAGCAACATTAATTGTTTGTTCGCGCGGAGTTGGTTCTGGCTCTGGGGTAGGTTCTGGAGCAGGAGCGGGTGCTGGTACGGGTGCAGGCGCGGGTTCTGCTTGCGGTGCTGGCGCAGCACTTGCTTCATTATTGCTCGGAGAACTTGCTGCAGGTTGGTCTTGTGCAGGAGCATCTTGAGCAGCGGGTTGCTCTGGTTCGTCTGCTGGTTCACCGTTTTGATTGGCGGCAGCTCGTCGATTTGCGTCGCGCCTTGCTCGTTGTTCTCGTGTGATGTCGTCTTGTGTTGCTTCAATTGCAGTTGGTGGTTCTATTGCGTCAAGTGGATTTGGAAATGAGGGTACTTCACAGACTGGATCATCGCCATGCTCGGGTGAACCAGTGGGGGGGTCGTTTTCGATTCGTAATTTGCCGGTGAGATTGGGCCAGAAATCATGGATGGCGCTGGCTTCCGCTGTTGGTACAAAAGCTTGAATGGTTTGAATAGAACCTTCTTTGGCGCAGCAGAGACGTGGGTTGTTTGAGTCCTCTTCAATAAGTTGGCCACGCAGATCAGGGATGGGAGGATTCTCGTTGGCGACATATTGGTTGATGTAAGGACACAAATAGGTGTTATAGTTTTCAAATTCGGCGATAATTCCGGCTTTTCCTGGTTCTACGAGTTTGATTGCACGAATTTCATGATCTTCTTCTTTGGAAAGATAAAAGTCATGGATGTTTTCAGCGCGATTGATAAACGATGTGTCGAGGGGTTGAGCATCAGCATCATTGTTTCCTACAATGGAGGAGATCCAATTAGATACTGCATCGAATACACGACCTACTAGGCCGGGAGCAAGGTTCTCACCATAGATAATAGCATTTTGTGATTCATCATAGATTGTGTCTTTTCCGGAGGCGGGAAGATCGCAGGCAACAAAGCCATTGCCTTCGTTACACGTAACACTTGCACCATCAAGTCCCAGAGCGTTGACAAATTGAGTTAGTTCGGCATCTTCAGGAAGTGGAGTTTCGTCTACTTGAGGAAGCTCATTTAAAGTTGACTTTGTAACTATCATCTTCGTTGACTTTGAGAACACAGACGTTGTTAATACACGTATTTTCACGTGTGGGAACAAGACGTTGCCCTTCGATGCTGCTGCTTATTTCAGGGTAACACACGGGCACGACTTCTTCTGGAGCGGCTCCAGTTAGACCGGCGCCAGCTGGAGCGGGATCACCTGCGGCACTTCCGGCACCAAGAAGGGAAAATTTCTCGTTGTCAATATTGACGAGGGCATCTTGAGCATGGGTACAGTATAAGGTGAAATCATTATTGCCTGCAACTTCAAGGAGTTTGGTGGTAATGTGTTTGGTTCGACTCGTCCATTTGCCGCTATTACAAAGATGATCGAAGATGTACTGACCATTTGGAATACAAGTAGGGTATTGTCCTTGATAAAAAGTTTGAGCAGTATTTTCTGGCGCAGCAGCTTCAATGCTTCCATCAATTGGAAGTGAACTTAAGACAAAGCAGTCTGTTTCTTGTGGGCAGAAGCCGGGTCGCTCTCCATTCCAATCCCAGCGGAGTGGTTCTTTTTTCCACTTGCCAGCATGGCAGCGATAGTGTTCGCCTTCGCCTGTCTTTTCTACCATGAAGGTTGAGGTTGTCATGTCTTCAACGCAGGCGTAGCCATTCCAACAGGCGTCTTGAGGGCAACATGCGGCACCGGAGCGGGCTGGTTCGTCTTGAATGTGGGTTTCCGTTTCATAATCAAATGCGGTGATCGTTGTGTCGTCTTCATCTGTGCTGTACTCAAGGAGGGGTTTGGTGATGGAGCAAGGATTGTTATTGGGACTTTTGAATTCGATTATGGCGTAGATGGCATCTCTTCCTTCTACATCGATGGGGATAGAGGTTACGCGATTAGCTGATGCTTCTACAGGGGTACGCCCTTGCCCTTCTTTGTTTACGAGACGTACTGTAGCAGAACAAGGATTGGTTCCATCGGCTTTGTCGTATTTAAAGAGAAGTTTCTGGTTATTGTTTTCATTATCAGCGATTGCGATACGTTCAGAGATGAGCCTATTACTTGCTTGAAGTGTTACTATTCCATCACGAACTTGATGGAGACCTTCTTGACCAAGTTCATCTTCTAAAGGCGTGCTTCCCGCAAAGACTTCCCAGTGAGGAAGAGTATTGGCTTTTGTTTTGAAAGTAGGATTAGGAATGATGTTGCGCCGCGGCGGAGCACTGCTAAATTGAACACGGTCTTGGGGAAGAACAGGAAGTGGAGTTTTAGTTG
Source organism: uncultured Methanosarcinales archaeon (assembly GCA_964362485.1). Classification (GTDB taxonomy): domain Archaea; phylum Nanobdellota; class Nanobdellia; order Woesearchaeales; family GW2011-AR9; genus CAMAVK01. The sequence continues at coordinate 17,355 of CAYIEX010000018.1, forward strand.
GATCTGGCTCGTCTCTTAATTCATAGGGAATATCAAGGAAGCTGACCTGTTGCTCTTGAGCGATGCTGGGGGTTTTATACCCAATGGAGATGAGCTCTTCGGTACTCCATTCGAAGATTGTTGTGAAGGCGTTGCCAGTTTTCTCTTGAACGACGCTTGGTGCACAGAATTTGTCAGCGTGAACTTCGCAACCAACGCTTGTAATGGTATACTCTGGTGATGCTTGGTCGATATAATCCGGAGTGTTACAGGTGTAGAAGCCACGGGATTCTGGCACTTCGTCGTCAGCGAGGGCGTCTTCGATGGGTTCTTCACCTTCAGCTGGTTCTTCGGCGGATGGGTCTAGATTAGGGTTGACGAAGAGGACCTGCTGGGGAACTTTTTTGACAAGGAGGTTGAAGGAAGGAGATATGTCAGACGACTGCATGGATTCGTAAATACTACTTGCAATTTGAAGACCTTCTGGTGGGATAGCGATAGTAGTAATTGATTCGGCAATCGGGTCATTTGAATTGCGTACTTCGCCATTAGAGGAGACGATTAAATGAGGTTTGATATTTGTTACAAGATAGAATTCATAGAGTTCAGGATAAGGATTGGTGATTTTGGTAAGGAGGGAAGGGAGTGGGTAGAGACATTCTGATTGAGAGCAGGGGAATGTGAAATCTTTGGTTTCGGGCTCCGAGATACTGGAGTGAGCGATAATGAATCGCCCTACAATGGGATCGGCCATAAGCAAAATCTCATGACGCCCAGGCCC
>CAYIEX010000019.1:0-9906 GCA_964362485.1 uncultured Methanosarcinales archaeon
AACTCAAAGAATTAAAAAAACACCTATCAAAATTAGAGTTAGAGACACTTAAAGAAATTGCAGAAATAAAACGGAAAAACAACCCTGTGTGGGGCGCGGGTTAATAAGGATAATAAGTTTAAAAGCTTTTGAATTAATAACCTCCCTCTCGATCCAATCTCTTAAATCTAATAAATAACACAATCCAATAAATAATATAAACTCATTCTTTTCTCTTTCCTTGTGTCTCTCAAATCATTCTTCACAAAATCATGGGTCATCCCTTTTTTTCTACTAATAACCACTTCAACATTATATCTGCTTACTCTTGCCCCGACCGTTTATTGGGGTGATACAGGTGAGTTAATTACAAGTGCTTCCGTGTTAGGAGTACCCCACCCTTCTGGTTATCCAACCTATATGCTTATTGCGCATGCTTTCACGAAAATCCCTCTTGGAACAATTGCATGGCGTGTCAATCTTCTCTCCGCTTTGAGTGCAGCGCTTACTATTCTCGTTGTCTATAAAATAGGATTTCTCATATCAAAAAATCGTCTCTTTTCGCTACTAGGAGCTCTCACTCTTGCACTTCTTCCCCTATTTTGGCACCATGCGCTCATTGCAGAAATTTATGCATTCCATCTTTTTTTCTTGGCCCTCATTCTTTATTGCTTTCTTTCCTATTACCTACATCAAATAAAATGGTACCTCTTTGCAGGCTCCTTCTTTTTTGGTATCGCGCTTACTAATCATCTCACGACCATCTTTCTACTTCCTGCAATCATCCTCTTGATTCTAGCGATGCGCACTAAGATCAACTTCTCAAAAGCTCTCCTATGTTCACTTTCGTTTCTTGTACTTGGTTTCACACCTCTTTTTTATATTCCATTGCGCGCAGCCTCTACTCCGCTCTGGAATTGGGGTCATATCTCAAATTTAACGGATGCCCTGTTTCACATTTCAGGTTATGAATATAGTGTCTTTCTCTCTTATTCCGCAATTGTGCATAACTTTCCTTTCATAGTTAATCAGATTTTTTCCTTCCCTGCGCTCCTGCTTTTGAGTGGCACTTTTTATTATTGTATCCGAGCGGAAAAGTCTGTTCTCTACCGTTTTGTGTTAGTTACACTAATTGGCACTCTAATTCCGCTTTTTCTCTATAAAATTCCAGATATTGAAACGTACCTCCTTCCATTCTTTTTACTCAGCTCCGTTCTTCTTATACTTAGCCTTGAGCTCCTCTCCCCCATCATATTTTCGGCAGGTTCTAGATTTTTTAAAAAAAGAAAACCTGAGAATTTGGCCAACCAAACCTTTCCCCCACGTTCATTTTCCGTGTTCTTTGTATCTGTAATCCTAATTGCTTTAGTAATTCATGTCCTCTCCAGTTATTCTAGTCAAAACTTAAGTAAGGACACTTCTGCTCGTAATTATTGGCTTAACATCATGAACGAAGCTCCTTCAGGATCAATAATTATTGGCAAAGGTACCAATGATCTTTTTATCCCTCTTTATCTCCAGCATGTTGAAGGGCATCGGCAAGATTTAATTATTATTAATTACTATGATTTTACCAAGCCATGGCGTTTAGCCGAGGTTCAAGTTTTGCTTCCCTTCAATCATACTCGTCAACCTAAAAAAATTTACTCGTTACAAGCCGAGGCTGAACTAGTGGCGATTAACCTTACCAACGAGCTAATCAATGAGTACAAATCAATTCATCCAATCTTCTTAACATTTCGCGATTTTCCGACAAAGTACTATATCAATCCTACTGGTCATTTAAACAAAGTTGAACATTATTTCGTTAATTATAGTTACATGCCATACCCCTATTCGTATTCTTATACAACTATAAAAAACAATGAAGGAAGGATCTATATCTCCCGCATTCTTACACTGTATGGTCTTCACTATCTTGAGTCTGGAAATATCACGGCCGCCCATGATGCTCTCGAAGAAAGTACTCGTGTTAATCCTTCGTTCGAAGAGTGGTATAATCTAGGAGTTTATTACTATACCACCAATAACACCGAACAAGCGGTTGTGGCATGGAAACATGCTCTTACTCTACAAGAGGATCCCCAACTCGAACATAATATCAACCTCCTCACACGTAAAAGGTAGGTAAAAAGCAAGTAAAAAATAAATGAAAAGTCAGAAAAGTAAAAAATAAGAAAGGGGGTAATAAAATGATTCAAAATAGTCGGTAAGATAACAATAAAACAATCACCCCCACCCCCTCCGAAAAGCTTATAAATCTAAGCACCCCCACTTTCTAAAAAAAGGTGATGTTGATGAAGAGCCGAAAAAATGCTAACAGAAAAGTCGCAAAGCACGACTCGTCTACACATAGTTCCGATATTTCTAATCGCACTGTAGTAATAATGCTTGTAATCGTCATTCTCGTCTCCGTTGCCAGTTTAGGTGTTTTTTTAAGTTCACTCAATCCCCCTGCGCCCGCGGAAATTGAAGGATCTCCTCAGGGAACAGTTGGGTTGATGATTATGGGAGCCCCTTCTCCATCAAATCCCGGTTCGAGTGCTGTTGGGGGAGAAGTAGGGTTAATGATCAATAGTCCTAACACAGAAAATAAAAGGTGAAAAATATGACAGATGTTTCCAATAAAACCATTGTAGCCCTTCTTTCGATTGCACTCGTTATAAACCTTGTTGGCACTATTGTCAGCGTTGGAAAGCTCAACAGCCTAACTGGTAATGAAGGTGTTCTCACCGGTGCTGTTAGCCAATCCGGAACGGCTTCTCTTACCGTCCAAGGTACCGCCGACATAATTATGAGGGACAGTAACATTTCATTTGTACCTGGTTATTATAACTCCAGTTGTAGCACAGATTTTGCTTGGCTTGATTCTTACAATGATACCCACGAAAATAATTTAACCTGTTGGATTAATTCTTCAGATAGTGTTGGTGTTGTTCCCTACTGGGGTCCAAGGAATCAATCCGCGGCTCGTCTTGATCAGCACGTACTTGAAAACAATGGTTCCACTTTGGTAAATATTTCTACCAGTACGGGTAATCCAAACGCAACAAACTTTGTCTGTCGAGCTATTACTGGTACTGCCAATAACACGCCGCAGTGTCCGTTTAATAATACCCTTGCACGAGTTCAAATCAATGCGAGTAACAATGAGACTAACTCGTGTTTCTCAGGGATTCAAAATACAAACACTACACTATTAAGTCCCACGGCCGAGACGAACGTCACTCTGTGCACCAATCTTGACTATGCTGATGCCAGTGACGCGCTGAATGTGTATTTTGAAGTCAAGATTCCAAAAGATGCCGGGCAAGGTGCGCACGTGATGACAATTACGTACATTGCGACAGCAAAATAGAATGTTTTTTCTTTTTTCTTTAATTTATAGTTATCTATACGGCAATTTTACTTCATAAATCACTCACGCTAACGAAACGGTTCCCTATGCCTAAACGCCAATGGTTATTATCCCTGCTCATCCTCATTCTTCTTACTAATACCGTTTTCGCTATTCGCGCAACTCCTGCGAAATTTGATATTGGTTATGCCCCCGGCGACAGTGCAACAATCATTGTTCAGGTTGGTGGAACCGAAGATCCACAAATTGAGATTGATGGTGATTTAGGTCCGCATGTAACCTCGGCTGAACTTCTCAAAGATGATAACGGCGTGTATTCAGCACGAGTTACTGTCACCATCCCTACAAACCTCACTCCTGGGGGTCATAGTTTTGGAATACTTCTCTCAGAAAAAGATAAGGCTGAGTATGGGCAAAGACCGCAAGTTGGCGCCAAAGTCAAATTACGAGTTCCCGTGTACCTCACCGTCCCATATCCCAATAAATATTTGGCATATACGGATTTTGAATATGACCGCAAGCTTAATCGTGGTGATACAATGTATTTCACTGTATTTTTAGTAAGCCAAGGCAGCGAAATGATTAACACTGTGACTGGTAAAGTTAATATCAATACATCAATTAATTCTTCTCTAATTTTCAGTGCTCCACTTACAACAGCAGCCAATGTGCAGTTATCTGATGGTGTAGAACTACGTGGCGAGTGGCGTGTTCCTTCCACGCTCCCTCTAGGACCTTACTCCATTAAACCTTCAGTAGAATATGATGGCGTCCCTATCGAAATCCCTGAATTTTACTTCCAAATAGGCGATCTCGAATTACAGATTGTTGATGTAAGTCCATTGACTTTGGAAACTGGACAAATTAGTACTCTCGATGTTCGGGTTAAAAATATGTGGGCTAATGATGTGACCGCAAAAGTTAATCTTGCAATCCTTCAAAAAGACGGCACTATCCTTAAGGAAACCTCGTCACCCGATATAGGGTTTAGTGGTCTAGCCGATAAGATAGTAACTCTTTATGTTGATGCTCAAACAATTCCCGAAGGGGAATATAATGCTCAAATCACTGTTCACTATTCTGATAAAATCACCCAGGCAACGTACCCCATTACTATTTCTGCCAATAATCCTTCAACCGCCCCCCAAATCCCTCCAACCAATGAATCAGATTCTTCAATAACACTACCTCTAATACTGGGATTAGTAAGTGTAATTGTTCTCATTGCCGCCCTCGTTTTATGGTTCAAAAAGAGGAGAGAAGAATTTGAAGATGAAGTCTAGGAATAATGAAGTATTGGTGTGGTATTGGTCTGAAAGTAAAACCTTAATCACCCAGGATTTCTCTGCATACAATTAGCCATCCAAGCCCAGTTTAAATCAAAAAAGCAGAAATCCCCCTCATTCATGGTGGGGATAGTCACTTTTCAGGATTTTCTTTAAATTGAACTGCGTCAGAACCTATTTTCTTGTACCTCGGAGCTCGGCTCCGAAGTGAACACAGCGATGGGTAGCCTATTTTCAGGCATTTACTTTATTTTTCCCAAAACCAGGCTTTGTACATCGTCGCAATCATCGTTCCATCATAAAACCCGATCGTTGCGTTCTGAGGTACATGAAGAAAAATCTTAAATGTCTTCTCACTCCGAGGTTCTACGAAAAAAGGGTTACCATGTTCAAGGTGATCTGCCTCTTTAATATAAAACCATTCAGCTTGTGAAATATTTGTACTTACGTTCGCTGCGAAATAAAAATAGATTTTTTTTTGGTAATCCTCCTTATTACTAATCGTAAAAGAGCGAGTGGCTACATCGCCAGGATTAACAATTCCAAAATGAAGCTTATCTTTGTCTGCATTAAAACCATTTTTATCAGGAACCACGAAAAAATCATATCGAGTAATAGCTGTTTCTTGCGGTACGGTGTGGCCTACAATTGTCCACCCAACCAATAACAGAATAAGAAAAAATAAGCTTGCTCCCAGTAGAACAAATTTCAATTTCATCTGAAAAATAAATCCTCATTTATTTATATAATTTGCTTTTTCTTTGCTTTTTCCACCATAAGATTACCATCAGGCAACTACGGATCGTAGTAATCCTGATTCATCTGCGAGGTTTTTTTTGACTTTGTTAATTCTATCCATTGCTTTTTTATACTCCTCCCGTTTTCAGAACCCATGCAAAAACTTACAATCCTCAATAGCCGCGAAGTAAAAAAAGTTCGCGAATGCATGGAAACAATGTTTAATTATGCGCTCCAAGGCGATTATGTTTATCTTCTCAACGAAAAGGATCGTCTATTCCTAACAAATCGTGATTTTGCTCAAATTGATACTAAAAAACTCATCATTGATCGCGTAGGGCTCTATTTTGCAGAATACAAAAACAGCGAACTTCGCCTTAGTAAAGAAGGAGCACAGCTTTTGTTCCATAACGCCAATCAACATGGCAAAACACTATCCAATGCTATTGACTTTTCGCCAGAACAGCTCAAACAATATTTTCTTGGAACGGATATTGAACTTGATCTTGGCCCTAAAGCACGTTACCTTCTGCTTAAATTCAATGAGGATGTCTTCGGCTGTGCTAAGTATAAAGAAAGAAAAATACTCAATTTTCATCCCAAACAGCACCGCGGAGAAGTAATAATCTAGTTAACACCTAGATGGGTACAAATAGCATCCACTAAAGCATAATTTTTTCCAAGATGTGAAAATTCTCTTGGCTTTACATTTGCTGATTTAAGTGTAAGGGCATCGTAAAACATTAGTTCAATATGCCGTCTGCTAAGTTTTTCTTTATACACTGCCGGGGGCGGGTGGCAATTCAGCGGTTCATCTAAATCCGCCCTAACCGGGTGCAAGACTTCGTGGCAACCAGAATCCCAAATCCAATATACTCTTTGAGTTGCTTGATGGTGATCCCCCCGTTGAGAATCAACTAAGATTTCCAAATCCCCGCAAAAGCGCTTTTCATTATTAGTCGGATCGTAAAGCGGTGCATTAGACTGGACATAAACACTTATTTTTTCTTCCATTTTCTTGCCATCTTTGTCCTTCTTTATAAACCTTGCGTATCATCACTCCAAAGTAATATATTACAAAAAGTTTATAAATAAGAGTAACTACGAAGTAATAAAACGACTCAGAGGTCTAACCCCATGAATTCAAAATTATTGGCTTTGTTCATCGGACTTTTAGTATTGGTAGGAGTAGCACAAGGTGCCCCCTCTACTTTTGACGAAAAAGCATCCTTTGTAGAAAGTAAGCTTGACATTGCACTACGTGATGCCAAGAATGTAGAAATCATACTCACTAATCCTGTTCGGGTTCCAACACCACAGGAAAAACAACAAGCTATTACGCAACTTACTCTTAGTATCGATCGTTATTTCGATGCCGCGGGTCAGATTCCGGAAGTATTACCCCAAAACCCTAGCGTAGCAACACTTAGAACAATAACCGATGTAAAAGAGAAAAGTTCATTGCTTCATCTCAACGTACGTGGTCTTATTGCAGCACTACGCAACGATCCTAATAATCAAAAGCCTCTTGTCCTGCGCCAAGCTGCGGTGCAAGACTATGCTTCATCTCTTGGAAACCTTCATACAATTGCAGTAAATCGCTTTGAGCGTGACCTTGATAATTTAGAAGCTGAAGCCGAAGAACTTGTTGCAAGTAAAGAAAGTCTTGAAACAAGTATTGCCGCTGAATCCGTTACGCAAGAAGATCTTGCCTCTCAAAAGCAGTCACTTGTTTTTAATGCAAATGTGATTCGCTTCCAAATTCAACTCCTCATCGAAAAGGCACAAGCTCTAGGCTTAGATGCACGTGTTAACTTTCTAGAAGACGGCGACGCAGAAATGGTAGAATTCATCGCTCAAGTTAATGCATTAGTCATTGATGTTGATAACGGTGGTGACGGTGAACCCGTTGATCAAGATAATGACGGCATTCCCAATAATCGGGACAACTGCCCAGCTGACCAAAACCAAGACCAAGCCGATGCTGATGGTGACGGACTAGGTAACGTTTGTGATGTAGGGCAAGACACTGATGATGACGGGGTAGCTGACGAGAACGATAATTGCCCCGAAATCCCTAACAACAATCAAGCGGACGCAGATAACGATAATATTGGCGATCTTTGTGAAGCAGCACCCGCTCAAGATGGTGACAATGACACAATCCTTGACAATACTGACAATTGCCCTGCAGCTGCCAACCAAGATCAAGCAAACATCGATGGCGACGCACTAGGTGATGTCTGTGATAATGACCGAGATGGTGATGGTGTAGCGAACGATCAAGACAACTGTCCAGCTGTCTCAAATGCTAACCAGGCAAATGCAGACGCCGACAGTCTTGGTGATGCTTGTGATGCTGACGCTAACGTCTCTGCTGAACAGCAACGCTATGATGATTTGCAACAGCGCTACGAAGAGGCCAAAGATGACTATGACTCATACAAAGACAAATACGAAGATGCTGTAGAAGATGATGACACATCGGATATTCGCAAGTACAAAAACAAACTTGACGATCTTCGTGATGAAACTCTCGATGAGCTTGAAGAAGATATTGAAAGCTTCATTGATGACATCGAAGACGAAGATGAGTTTGATGACCTGGAAAACGACGCCGAAGATCTCCAAGATGACGTAGCTAAACTACAAGAAAAGATTAGTGATGTTTTAGGTGACAAACCTCGCGCAACCGAGACGGAAACAACCTATACTCCGCCACGAACAACTGGCACCCCGGCTCCTGCAGAGAGTAACAATGGCGAAGTCATAGTCCTTCCCTATAATCCAGCAGTTCAAGCACCTGCACCAGTAAGTAATACTGATTACAGTTGGAATGATATCCGCTTGTATGCTTGGCTCGCTGTCGGAGCACTTGTCTTAATCGGCGTTGTGCTTTTACTCATCGCTGCACTAAGCCGGAAATAATTTTTTTTATTTTTTTAACTAAATTAAAATAAATTAATAATTAGAATTGGAGAAAAAAAATGGCACGAGCTCAGATAATTAACATTGATGAATTAATAAAAAAAATAGTTGATAAGAAAGCAACAACAGTACAAGGAGTTATCCTCGATAATGCGGCTGGTCTTGGAACTCACACTCGGTATCGAGAACTTGTGACCTATCTTAAAGCAAATCCAAAGATGACCTTCGAAAATTGCCAGTTTGATGATCTCGTTGCTCCTGGCATTGAATTTCCAGAAGGGACGTTTACAAATGTAAGTTTTGGAAAAGCATACTTAGGAGAATGCTATTTTGGTGGCAGTACCTTTAGGAGTACGAGTTTTAGTGGTGCTGACGTTACTGATGGATATTTCATGCAATCAAATGCAGATAGATTCAGTGGTTTTAGCAACCTCAATGGCCCTGGCACCGATTTTACGTTATTTACTGGGCAAGGCATTTCTCTCGTTGCTGCTAATCTTTACGGTGCAAAAATGGTAGGCGCTGATCTGCAAGATGCCAATTTATATTGTGCAAAGCTTAATGGGGCAAATCTTAACCTGGCAAGGCTTCAAAGAGCAAGGTTAAGCCGTGCGAGTCTCAATAATGCAAGTTTGGTTGGAGCTGATATTACCGGCGCCGAACTAGAAGATACATTGTTTGACGATGCTAATCGCCGATATTGTAGGTCTTAAGACAATTTTATTTTTTTCTTCTATTTTTCTTTCATTATATTAGGCCATGGTTAACTCTTAAACTCTTCTTTCATCCTCATCTGCCGTTTCTTTCGATTATAGGACAAGACAAAATCATGAACACTATCTCGAATCCGCCGTATTAAAAGCATCATCTCTGTATTTTTCTCAAATCGTAGCGGCCCCTCTTCACCCGGCCTATAAATCTCTTCTTCTTTTTTTGCGAGCGAAACGATGGGAATAACGACACCCAAATCTCGCAGCGCACCTAATGCTGCATTCAGCTGACCCAAACCACCATCAATAATAATTAAATCGGGCATCTTCTCCTTTTCATCTCGAAGCCGTGTGTAGCGGCGTAATACCACTTCACGCATCGATGTAAAATCATCATTTTTACCGATAGTAGAATGAATCTCAAATCTCCGGTAGGCCGACTTATTAGGTTTACCATCAACCCACTGAGTCATCGCCCCTACAATGTAATCATACCCTAGGTTCGATATGTCGAAACATTCAATCACTCGCGGAGGACTTGGGAGCAATAATTTCTCCTGCATCTCTTCGAGAACTTTTTCATACGACCTAAACTGAGCATTTTTCTCTGCCATTCTAACGAGTGCCAGCTTCTCTCCTCGTTGTGGACAGTGAATGACCACCCTCCCTCCTTTAAGACGAGCCAAGTATCCTTCAATCGCTTCCCGCTCACTCTCTTCTTTCCAAAACTCATTACCAACTAAAATTTCCTCTGGTATGCGTTGTGTTGCATAATATTGGGTAACAAACTGTTCCACAAGATCCTCCTGGCTTTCAAAGCGAAATTCTTTTTTACCTAAGATTACTCCCTTCTTAATTGAAAAAAGAGTCACCCTTACACTATTATTCTCTTCATGAAGAGCAATAA
>CAYIEX010000019.1:9916-18009 GCA_964362485.1 uncultured Methanosarcinales archaeon
TAACATCTTGATCAAACTGCTTAACTAAGTCTACCTTCTGCTTCTGACCCAAAATTTCAATAGCTTCCAACTGACGTTTCTTCTCTGCTGCAATTTCATACTGCATCGCCGCGGCCGCATCTTTCATTTGCTGCGTTAATCGTTTGACAACTGGTTTTGTCTCACCACCTAAAAAGGCCATCGCATCTTGCACCTGCTTTTGATACTCTTCTTTACCTATAGCATTAATACATGGAGCAGTACAAAGACCAATATGGTAATTAAGACACGCTCTCTTTGGCAGTGTTTGACAGATTCGTATTTTAAACAGTTTTATAGCAAGCTGCATAGATTCGTATCGTGCGCTCCCATCCGTGTAAGGACCAAAGTATTTCCCTTTACGTGTCGTTGTCCGCGAGGTCAAAATCCGAGGATATTGCTCCTGTGTCACGAGAATATATGCATACGTCTTACTGTCTTTTAAGCTAATATTATATCGGGGAGTGTGTTTCTTAATAAGCCTATTTTCCAAAAGAAGCGCTTCGATCTCATTATCCACAATAATAAACTCACAATTAGTAATGTGGTTTACAAGAACTTTTGTTTTGGGGCTATGATTTGCATTGGGGTTAAAATAAGAACTAACTCTATTTTTTAGGTTCTTAGCCTTGCCAACATAAATAATGACACTCTCTTTATCCTTAAACAAATAAACGCCTGGTTCATGCGGAATATCTCGTGGTTTTTCCATACAGTAGCGAGAAGTTTTAAGTCGGACCTTACAATACTTCTCTATGTAACCACGCGCTGACGACTATAAAAACATTCCTCTACTCTGTTGCTCTGTAGAAAAAGCAAGGTTGATGCCACCTTCTACAAGCGTTTCTCAAATCCCTCGTTGACTGCGAAAGGGGATCCTCCATCGGGGAGGGCCCCGCACTCTGCTCCCCTCTAGGAAAAGCGAGTCGGTATCAACCTCGAGCATGAGCGAGATTTTCTACAGAGCCCTACCCTGTTGCTGCAAGGCAATAACAAGGAATAGATGGCTTCGTAGTTAACCGTGAAAAATCAATTGGATACTTTGCAATAAGAGAGTCAATATTTCTTTGATCGTGAAGATAGGACTGATTGACAACTCCCACTGCACCAATTGCCATCCAGGCTTTAACTACGTCCGTGTCATGATAATTTATACGGTCCCTTTTGTTCGGGCTTGGCATAAGGGAATTCATTCCCACTAAAACATAATTTTGTTGGTGACAACAACCTTGAATATCTTTCATCACACTTGGCCCGTACTCCCTTCCCATATGTGTATCGCAAAATACGTAATTTACCGTACTATCTCTTAAAATATTCTTTGCTTCGGTCCCATTCTGAGCAAAAAAACGCGCATGAGGTGAGTTGTGAAGTAATGCCTCAAGTAGCAGTCGTGTGTCTAAATCATCATCTATTACCAGAAGTCGTGCCATACGTATGCAATATCTATAAAGTATAAAAATATTACCTCTTTCACGAGGCATAAAATACTATGCCGCATATGCTCCATAGATATTATGATAATAACTTCTTTAAAAATCGCGCGGTATATGATCGCTCCATTTTAACCAATTGCTCGGGCGTACCTTGGGCAATAATTTCCCCTCCCGCATCGCCACCTTCTGGTCCAAGATCAATGATGTAATCACAACATTTAATCACATCGAGGTTATGTTCAATAACAAAAACCGTATTACCTTTATCGACGAGTCGATTGAACACGATAATCAACTTACGGACATCCTCAAAATGAAGGCCAGTCGTGGGCTCATCAAGAAGGTACAACGTATTCCCCTTCTTGAATTTAGCGAGTTCACGCGTCAGTTTAATTCTTTGTGATTCACCACCCGAAAGCGTTGTCGAACTTTGACCCAACTTTATATATCCAAGTCCCACATCATAAAGAGTCTGCATCTTTCGTTTGATTAAAGTGTGGTTCTCAAAAAATGAGACTGCTTCTTCAACGCTCATTTCTAAAATATCTGCAACTGACTTCTCCTTATACAAAACACTCAGAGTATCCTTATTGTATCGCTTTCCTTTACAATCCTCACATTGTACATACACATCAGGCAAAAAGTTCATCTCAATTTTGATCAATCCATCTCCTTTGCACGTCTCACAACGCCCACCTTCAATATTAAACGAGAAGCGGCCTTCTTTATAACCGCGAGCCTTGGCTTCCTTCGTTGCAGCAAAAATCTTACGAATCTCATCAAAAATCTTTGTGTATGTTGCGGGGTTTGAACGTGGTGTTCGACCAATGGGATCCTGATCAATAACAATAATATCTCGAATTGTCGTTGGAATTATAAGCTCATCATATACTCCAACTCGTCCCGTCGCATAGCCAAAATCTCGCTGTACTGCAGGAATCAAGGTTTGATTCATCAGTGTTGATTTACCTGAGCCTGATACACCAGTAATACCACACAAAATCCCTGTTGGCAATTTGACATTAATCTTTTTGAGGTTGTTCTCTTTTGCTCCCTTGATCTCAATAAAACCAGTTGGCTCCCGTCTTTTTTCCGGAACTGCAATTTTCAGACGACCGGATAAATATTTTCCCGTCAGACTTGCTTTATTTGACGCAATTTCAAAGGGTGTTCCTTGTGCGCAAATATGGCCGCCATGTGTTCCTGCTCCTGGCCCCATATCAACAATAAAATCCGCCGCCTGCATCGTATCCTCATCATGCTCAACAACAATAAGCGTGTTTCCTAAATCGCGCAGTCGGTGCAGCGTCTTAATCAATTTCTCATTATCACGCTGATGCAGCCCAATCGACGGCTCATCAAGAACATAAAGAACGCCCATGAGATTCGCCCCAATCTGAGTTGCCAGACGGATACGTTGCGCTTCTCCACCAGAAAGGGTTCGTGCGCTGCGCGAGAGACTAAGATAACCAAGCCCAACATTGTACAAAAATCCTAATCTATCATTAACCTCTTTGAGCACCTGTTTAGCAATAAAAAACTCCTTCTCTGAAAGCGCAAGTGGCAATTGCTGAAAAAACGCGAGCGATTTTTCAATACTCAAATCCGTCACATCAATAATTGATTTATGCTGAATTTTGACCGCCAGGATACTATCCTTAAGTCTTTTACCCGAGCATGTAGGACATGGTTTAGCAATCATTAATTTTTCTATTTCGCTTTTGCGGTATTCGGATTCTGTTTGTGAATAGAGTCGCATAGTTTGCGGAATAACTCCTTCCCATCCACTCTCAAAATTCATCGACGCGCCATTGCTCCACTTACCACGCAGTGATTCATCCGTTCCATAAAGAAGGACTTGCAATTGCTTCTTCGTAAACTTATTAATCGGAGTAAACACATCAAACCCAAACTTCCTTCCAACTACTGTAATTTGTTGTGCTCTCCATTTAATGTCCATTTTACCATAAACCGCAATCGCACCATCCATAATACTCTTTTTCGCATCAGGCATAATAAGATCAGCTGAAATCTCCAACTGCTCACCCAAACCAAGGCACGTAGGACACGCTCCAAAAGGAGAATTAAATGAAAACATGCGCGGCTCAAGTTGTTCAAATGTAATTTCAGGGTGATTGGGACACGCCCCAAAACTCGAATAAATCGTCTCAAGCGACCCGCGCGCAATTTCTTTGGTGGATTCAGATTCTTTACTCGGATCGAGCACAATAAGTGTTCCATTGCTTTTCTTCAGGGCAAGTTCCACCGCCTCGCCTAACCTCAAACGATTATCATCATTGACTAAGACCTTATCAATTACAATTTCTACCCAATGCTTATCATAACGACCCAGTTTGAGAAGTTTTGCTTCTTCTAAACGCATTATTTTACCATCAACTCGGACCCGCACAAAGCCTTCCTTTTGTAAATCCTCAAACACTTTCTCATGCGTCCCCTTGATTCCTCGCAGAATCGGCGCCAGAATTATAACATCCTTATCCTGCTCCGCCATAATCATGGTCACAATATTCTCTGCTGAGACCGGTTTAATCTTGGAATCGCATTGAGGGCAATGGATAACACCCACCCTAGCAAACAAAAGACGTAAATAATCATATATTTCAGTAACCGTTCCCACTGTTGAGCGTGGATTTTTTGACGTCGTTTTCTGCTCAATAGAAATCGCAGGAGACAAACCTTCAATCGAATCGACATCCGGCTTATTCATAACACCTAAAAACTGTCGCGCATACGCTGACAATGATTCTACATACCGTCTCTGCCCTTCCGCATAAATAGTATCAAACGCAAGGGTCGATTTGCCTGATCCCGAAAGACCTGTAATTACGATAAATTTGTTTCGCGGCAGCTCTACCGTGATATTTTTCAAATTGTGTTCTCTTGCACCACGGACAATTATTTTATCGAGCATAATGACTATTTTTACAGGTTTTTTATAAATCTATAGGGTCTAAAAATCAATTCTCAGGTTTATAAGGGTATGCGAGGGTTGTCTTGTGCGGGAGTGGATGAAATAAATAATAGATGGTATAGAAAAATGATAGATTCTTTACATCATCCTCCACTTAAAACTCCAGACCCTGCCATAACTTCATTATTGACCTCTTTAATGTCCAAAAATCATGATATCACCACAAATCTTCCACTCCCAAATACTCCTCGAGTGAATCACATAGTCCTCGAGCGCCTTCTTCTAACCCCAGCATCCATGTTGTATGCGCACACACAATCTTTTCCTTGCTTACTCCTCCATTACGCAGAACCCATTCACCACACCGTTTTCCATTGTAGCCAACCACATTCATCATATGCGCATACGTACCTACCTCGCCCCATACACTAGCAATGATATACTCAGTCTTCCTAAACAGATTAACATTTTGCGCAAGTGCCCGAGAAGTGGAATAATAGGCTATATTGGGATTCGCATATACTTCTTTAAGTCCAGCACTCTGTAAATAAGCAATCACGGGCAATTTTGCATTTCCAAGGCGAACAACCAATCGTTTCATATTTCCTTCCTCTCGTACCTCATTTTTAAACTCACCGCTCAAAATCAGCCTAAACTTATTTAAAAGAAGCGTGTCTAATGGCTATAATGAAACTGCTAGAATTTCCTATGTTCCGCCAAGCTTCCCCCAACGATTGTGGGGTGATTGCAGCACAAGCAGTCCTCGCCTATTTTGGGATCAACCTGCGTGCCGATTATATCATCAAAGAAGCAGGCACCTCAACAAGCGGTACTTCAGTAGATGGCATAATTAAAGTACTGCAAGATGCTGGCCTTCAATGCGATGGGCGTGTTCTTACGATTGAAGAAATCAAAACATCGATCGACCAAGGCAACCCCGTGATCGTCGTTTTGCAAGCCTGGTGCGAGACCACTAAGTGGGAAGAATGCTGGACCGAAGGGCATTACGTTATTATTATAGGATATGACGCTCATCGCCTCTATTTTGAAGACCCATCCAGCATACAGCGAACATTTCTGACCCTTCGTGCATTCAAGCAACGTTGGCATGATATTGATGATAACGGTAAAAAATACATCAATTATGGAATCATTGTATCGGGCAAAAAGCCAGAGTTCTCGTATCGCACATTCATCCCATTAGGTTAACAATTCCTAAAGATGATCATAACTTAGCTTTTACTTTCTTCTTCATTTCCCGGTATAGTTTAAGTTGAATACCCCTCAAATATCAAATAAAGAAAATGCCTGAAAACTCCCTATCCCCACAGCAAGCTGATGGAGTATCACGTGAGTTTTCTCACTTCGTGACCGGCATTTTCTAATTTCAAAGTTGGTCGCTGCATCGAGTCGCTTCACTACGTTCGCTCGTGACTTGCTTATCAGCAAGAGCAGCAGGGTACAAGAAAATAAGAAACTACTTATTTTCTGTACAGAAAGCGTCCGCTTTCTTGTATTATGCCCAACTTTGAAATAAAGAATTTTACTTTATAAGATAGAATGCGGCGACGGCGAGAAGGAGTGGCGTTCCAACCCATACACCGAGCTGTAAAGTGAGATAGCTCGTGGTTTGTTCGAGGTCCTGTTCTTTTTGTTGTAAACGTTGCTGTTGTTGCTCGCGTTGCTCATGTCTTGTTGCTGCCTCAATCGCTGCTTCAACTTGCCTTGTTAATTCACAGTGAGCACGATAGAGAGAGCCACCACGGGGAAAGCCGGAGGCAGTGTAAAGATCTTCTAGACTAGTTAAGAGAGATGAAAGGCCCTCTGACTCTTGTGGCATCATACCATTACGGATAAAAAGATGTGTCTCCTCTAACGCGGTTAGCGTATAAGCTTGACTTTTCTCTAATGGGGAAATTGGGATGTCAACTAATACATCAATTGGCAAAGCACCACGGATCTTGTTCATGGGACTACGTCGGGGTAGTTATTTAAATCATTTTCGTTTATTTTACCCATAGCTTTATAAGTAGATAGTAATTATTTTAACCGTTACTTGAGGATTAAGAATACCTCAAGAGAGTATTAGGAGGAAGTAAAATGGAAGGAGTAGTAAAGTTTTTTAACAGAAAAAAAGGATTTGGTTTTATTACCGGCGATGATGGTAACGATTATTTCGTACACTTCACCGCAATTCCTCGAGGCACTTTCATTAATGATAATGATCGCGTTGCATTCGAAACCGCTCAAGGAGAGCGTGGTCCTAAAGCAGATAAGATCCAAATGATCAAGAAAGCTCCTCGTGAGGAACGCCCTCGACGCAACGATGAGCAAGAAGGCGAAGAGCAACAAGAAACTGCTGCTGAAGAGCAATATTAAATTTTTAGTTCTTTTTACTTTTTCTTTTCTGTGCCGTATTTAAGATATTAACAACATGAAAGTCTTTTATGTAAGGAAGATCTAATCGCAATTGCTCTAAAAATTGGTCAAGTTCAATGGTATTTTGGAATTCTAATTCGATATCAAGATCTTTATTACCGATGAGCTCATAGATCTTGGTAACTTGTTTTTTGGTGTGAAGATAGGTAACGAATTTGTTTTTTTCGGTAGGTTTGGTGAGCAGAAGATACAGACGATAAGTATTATACCCTAACAAACTTGTATCTAATACTGGGACGACACGACGCAAAATATGGTATTTGGCAAGGTGACGCAGTCGCGCATGGGTAGGCGGGGCACTTAATTTAATAGAGCGCGATAGGCTCAGGACTTCGGCCCGCGCATCGGCTTCGAGGTGCTTAAGAAGAAGATGACTTGTTTCGTCAAGCGTGTGGCTGGACATACCGTCCTCTAAAACACATTCAGGAAGATCTTGGTTGTAGAGGTAGCGATGACCAAAGAGATGAATTTTAATAATTAAGAAGAGTTCTTTTTCGACGATGTACTGAGCATATTGTTCGCAAAGCCGGTTATAGCTGGTGTAAAAATCGGCAGTATGATTAACCCAGATGTTCAATTCGATGTCCCAATCACTGGAAAGATAGACAACGACCTCGGCTTTGGGGATTTTTTCAAATGCATCGATAATTTCACTGCGAATGTGATAAGCCATGTTTTGAAAGTTAAAGAGAAGTTGATAGCATTTATGGCCGAGTGCATAATAATCAATGATTGGTTCAAAGTGCGTGATGAAGCCAAGCTTGATTAAACGCTGAAGTCGATAGTGAGCTACTTCCTTAGAGACAAGCACATTTCGGGCAATTTTAGAGAGAGGGGTACGGCTGTTACTCTCTAACTCATGGAGTAAAGCTTCATTTTTTGCATCTAGGTTTATTTTTGCCAATTTTTTATTTAAAGTACAGTTTGTTTATTAATTTTGTTATTTTGTTAAGTAAAAATAGGTAAAAAGTTTATCATTCTCATATCCATTATCTGTTGTAACGTGATTGAACACGTGGGAGAAAAACATGAACTTGGAAACACGATTGAGTGCAAGTTTAGTATTAGGGCTTGCAATTGCATCGAGTGGTTGTAGTGGCAAGGGTGATGCGGTTACTGCAGCACAGCACGAAGGTTGGGAAAATGTGAGAGTGACGAGTTCCTCTTACTTTTTGGATTGGACGTGCGCTGATGGCGAGAAAGCGTATGAAATTGAAGGAAAAAATGCTAGAGGTAAAACATCGACAGCAACAGTGTGTTGTGGGTAC
>CAYIEX010000020.1:0-1425 GCA_964362485.1 uncultured Methanosarcinales archaeon
CATACAGTGGTCTTTTTCCCAGTACGTCGCCCCAGCGCTTATCACCTATTCCCCAATGCCACCATTCACGTGGATTATTGATAAAACCAGCAGCATGCAAGATGATGATGAGAAGAGAACGGTTGACTGCAGCGGCAGGGGAGAGAGAGGCAATGGTATATGAAGTTTCGTTGATGGAGTTTATGGGGCTACCCATGTCCAACTCGCTCCCGTTTTTGATAATAGTAAGGTCAAATACGCCGCCGGTTGAATGGGGTGGGTCTTTATCAGGATGAGCTACCCATTTTTCGGTCTCGTTGTTTAATTGGTCTTGTGTCCACTGAGGATTATCCTTGGCAAAATCGTTTTTTACAAGTGCAAAAAGTTTATGTTGAGTTTCAATGAGGCGGAGGCTCTCATAGATTTTTAATTTACAATGTTGAGGAAGGATGTTCAGAATTTGGATGAGGGCTTGAGCTACAGAGGCACGCAGGTATACTTTCCCTTTTACTCTGGGGTCAATTATAACATATTTGTCATCAAGGTTTTCTGTACCAAGTTCTATCTTTGGATGACCCGCAAGGTTATGCAAAGGCTCGTCAATGCAGAGAGACTCTTGACACTCGGCAGCTTTTCTTATAGTAAGGTAGGGAAAATGATGTGCAATTGCTGCCAGGGACTGCCAATCATTACCAAAGACAATTTCAAGTTCTTGATTAAGGTTTTGTCCTACATAAGGTTGTAGTCGATGATAAAGTTGAGGGAATAGGAGTTGGAGTTGGACTACATCTTCGGGATGCATTTGGTATGCATGACCACCAAGGCGCTCTGCGAGATTGAAAAAATAGCACAGGGCATGCGTGTTTGCATTGGTAAACGTGGCGGAGGTAAATTCTTGATGAAGCATGGTATGCAAACAATATTGTGCTATTCTTGATAAAGATTATGGATGAATTATGAGTAATAGACTATGAGCGGACTTGGTTGACTATTTATGTAGAGGATTGAATGAGGATACTCCAACCTCACAATCCAAACATTTATAAAGGAAAAAATTCTCTCTAGAGCATACATTGAGGTGATAGTTAATGGCTACAAAAAAGAAACGTGGTGCTAAGGTTGCTTCTGCTTCTAAAGTTAGATCTCCTATGAAGACGTTGAGCAGTACTGTTAAGTCAGTATCTATGCGTATTGATGCATATTCGCTTGCGTATACACTCGGAATTATTGCGGCGGCAAAAGTATTGTTAGTAAGTATTGCTGCACGAATGGGTTTGATGACCGAGGGTGCAGAGATTATGCAAAAGTTCTTTCTAACCTATAATCTAAGTTTCTCTGGCATTTTAACCGGAATGGCTGAAGCGGCTGTGTGTGGTTTAGTCGTTGGATTTATTGGCGGCTGGCTTTATAATAAATTTGCATAGGAAATTGTCTTTTTTTCTTACT
>CAYIEX010000020.1:1525-17236 GCA_964362485.1 uncultured Methanosarcinales archaeon
ATTGGCGGCTGGCTTTATAATAAATTTGCATAGGAAATTGTCTTTTTTTCTTACTAGTTTTTTTAAATATATGATAACTTTTCTTAAGAATGGAAAGAATTGTTTCAAAATTTGGTGGGTCGTCAGTTTTACAGTTTAATACAATTGCCCAAATCGTTGCGAATAATGAGAATAGACGTTGGATTGTTGTTTCTGCACCTGGTGATGCGGATAAGAGGTACCGGGTTACACAGATGCTAATTCGTCTTGCTGATTATTCAGTTAATAAAGATCCTGGGCCTGAGAGCGCCCAGGAGTTACGGAATAGGATTGTGGGGAAGTATACGGGAATTTTTGGAAGTTCAGTGCAACATGATGTGGAGCGTAGTCTTGATGAGCGAATTGCACGAAATGAACTGAGATGGGATGAATATCTTGCAAACATGAAAGCATTTGGTGAATATATGACGGCGAAACTTGCTGCAGATGCTCTGGGGTTTACGTTTACTGATTTACGAGATATAATGGTGGTGGATGGTGAGTTCGATGCGGCAAAGGTACGCCCGGAAAGTTATGATCTAATGCAAGAAGCATTACATGAGGGTCGATTTGTAATACCAGGATTTTTTGGGTATGATTGTAAAGGAAAAGTGCGGACGTTTGCGTTTGGTGGATCGGATAAAACGGGAGCAGAGATTGCACGAGGGGTTGGTGCTACACTTTATGAGAATTTTACGGATAGTCCCATTCGCGCAGCTGATCCAAAGTATGTTTCCGATGCAATAGTGATTGCTGAGATGACACTGAGTGAACTACGGGATTTGTCATATGCGGGGTTTGGTATCTATCACTCAGAAGCAATTGAACCACTTATTGAACCGCGTATTCCTCTGCATGTTCTAAGTACAAAGAATTGGAACCAAGCTGGTACCATGGTCTTCATGGAAAGGTTGTATGAACGTGAAAAACCCATTGTGGGGGTGGCGTATCGAGAAGGATTATGCGCATTGGGCGTATCCAGAGTTGGTCTTAATGATATGCATGGAGTTCTTGCGCGTACGGCACAGGTGTTACAGGAGGAAGAGATAGCAATTGAGTTTCCGGCGACAGGTATTGATGATGTATCGTTTGTCGTATCACAGCAAAGACTGGATGGAGCACGTCTGAATCGGATATTAAGTAGGTTTTCAGAATTAACGAAGCATGGGCAAACTTCAGTGTATGATAATTTAGGGTGTGTTGTAGTGGCAGGCAAAGGAATTGAGTATGATGCACTGCGAATTAGTGCAAAGGCCTCATTGGCTTTAGCTGATGCAGATATTAATGTGGTTGCAGATACAATGGGCCTCGAGAGGAGGTGTATTATGTATGCGATTCCCATCACACAAGGAGCGCGAGCGGTGCAAGCATTGTATAATGCATTTATTCGAGAAGGTGAGCCATAATTTCATAAATAGATAGCAAAAGTCATATTTTGTATATGCGTTAGTTTTAAATATGACCTGTCTGCTTTTCCAGTTTGGGGGATTCTATGGAGATTGACGATGAAGATTTATCATTATCTGCTAGGATTAGCTCTGGCTGTAGTACCCGCCCCAACGCAAGGAA
Source organism: uncultured Methanosarcinales archaeon (assembly GCA_964362485.1). Taxonomy (GTDB): domain Archaea; phylum Nanobdellota; class Nanobdellia; order Woesearchaeales; family GW2011-AR9; genus CAMAVK01. The sequence continues at coordinate 3,113 of CAYIEX010000020.1, forward strand.
TTCGCGCAAGACAGAGTCAGCAAATTTGTTCCACTTCTTTAGAAAATAAAGTTATTTCTCATAACGCTAGTGTTTTGCAATCAACTTTTGATTCAACGGTGAGTGTAGTACCGTATGGTACTATGTTACCCGAAGCAATTGGCTCACCATCGCGAGGACGACTCAAAGATGGTCGGAAACTGGATTCAGAGTATACTTTTGAAATGAGCAAGAATCGTTATGGTACTGCGGAATTAGTAGAAACAATTGAACAAGCGGCACGCGCGATGTATCACAAAACGCAAGCGGAGCTGGTGGTCAATGATTTAAGTCGAGCACATGGTGGAAAGTTTCGGCCGCATAAAAGTCATCAGAATGGACTTGATGCGGATCTTGGACATTACTTTATCGATAATTCTGGAAAGTTTTATAGCGCTAATTTGAAGATTAATGCTGCAAATAAACAGGATTTAGATGTTAATTGGCAGTTGGTAGTTCGATTGCAACAGGGAATATATGAAGTAGATGAGTTGTATTGGAGTCCGCGTTACATTCGCGCGATGAAAGAACATGTTTTAGGGGAATATAGGAGTGAAGCGTGGGAGCGTTATGGAACGAAGCTGAAAGGTTGGAAGGGCCATACCACCCACTTGCATGTGCGAATGAAAGAAGTGAATAGAAGGGAAGCGGAGATTCTGAGCGAAAATGAGGTCCGTGATACACTCTTAAGATAGGAAATTTTAGTAATAAAGTATATGAATAAATGATTATTATTAAGATTATGTACTCTAAAAATGATGCGCTCCAAAAAGTACTAATATGGATTGAAAAAGGACATTTCAAGAGTGGAAGAGCTCTTAGTCGCAAAGACCCTGACTTGTATGCTTCGATACTACAATACTATGGAGACTTTGGACAGGCTCTTTGCCAAGCTGCGGTGATACAACGAGAGCGATTTTCTACAACGGCATTGGAGGAGCTTAAAACGAAAACGTTGGACACAATGATTAGTGCTTGGAAGGCTAATTATGATATTCGACCTCACATGATTCAAAGTAAACAGGGAGAGCTTTATTGGAATATTGTAGTGGGATTTGAAAATTATGCTGGTCTACGTAGAGCTATGGTTGATTCTGAACTAAAGCGACTCCAGCGTGAAGGCTTAGTTTTACGCGAACGAGAACTACAGCAACAAGGACTAGGAAAATTATATTGGTTAATTCAACAGGCATATGGAACGCTTCCTACTGCACTCAAAGCAAATGGGATTGCTGTTCCACTACGGACCGTAGGTGTTAATCAATTTCCCAAATTTAATCTCAATGAGGTTTATAATAAAGAACGAATTTTAGAGGTTGGTTTTGAGGAGGAAGATTGTGAAGAGATGGCACCAAATAAAGAGAATGTTTTAGGTAAAGAGATTCTTATTTATCTGCGTAAAAACCAGCAATTTCATCGTTTAGAGGACGTCATGCATTACAAACCAAATCAGATTCTGCGAGCGCGGTGGGGAACCTCGCTTTTCAAGGGCGTGTTTGTAATACAAGATGGGATAAGAAGCTATACGTATATCCACGAAGATTATATTGAGAAACTACCAAAGTCTAAACTAAAGAAACGATTTGATTAAAACCCTAGGTTCTTCAGTATCAATTCTACATCAAATGGCTGCAGATCCTTATACTCTTGGCCCATACCTAAAAAGAGAATTGGTTTTTTGATGGTGTACGAGATAGAAAGCGGGGCACCGCCTTTTTCATCAACGTCGGCTTTGGTTAATATTGCGCCATCCATTTCAACCAGTTTATTGAATTGCCTGGCTTGTTCGATACAATCATTACCGGTTATGGATTCGCCAACAAAGATTTTGAGATCTGGTTTTGTGACACGGATGATCTTTTCCAATTCGGCCATGAGGTTAGTGTTACTATGAAGACGACCCGCGGTGTCGATTAAGACTATATCGATTTTGTTCTTTTCAGCGTATTTAATGGCGTCGAAGGCAACAGCAGCTGCATCGGATCCATAGTCATGTTTTATTATTTTGACGTTGAGCCGGTTGGCGTGTTCTTCAAGTTGCTGGATGGCGGCGGCACGGAAGGTGTCACACGCAGCGAGAACTATGCTAAGGTCGTGTTGTTGTAGATAGTATGTGAGTTTAGCAATGGAGGTTGTTTTTCCTGCACCATTAATTCCAAAAAGAGCAATGACAAATGGTTTTTTAGTGCTGGTCTTGATTTGCTCCAGGAGGGGAATGGTGTTGTAGGTGAGAATTTCACGGAGGGTTTTACTAAGTGTTTCTTCGATTTTTTTGGGAACATCTCGGGGGAGTGGTTTATCCACGAGTTCCGTTTTAAGGTCATCTTTAATTCTCTCGATTACTTCAACAGAGACGTTGTTTTCTAATAGAGCGAGTTCGAGTTCCCAAAAGAGTTCTTCGAATTTCTCAGCGGAGATAGTTTTGGTGGTTATTGCTTCTTTGATTTTTCCAAAGAAACCTTTGTCTTTTGGATCTTCTGTAGATGATGGTTGTTCTTGTACGCTTGTTAACGGTTTGTACTCTTTGACTTCTGCTTCAGCTTTGGTTTCTGATGTAGGGTGAAGAACTGGCGTTACATCGATTTTCCGATTGGTTATAACTTCCTTTTTCTCAATAAGAGGTTCAGCTATAGGTTCTTCTTTTTTAGAGAAAATTTTGGCGAAGAAGCCTTTTTTCTCTTGTTTTCCTTCTTGTTGAGGTTCTTCTTTTTTTTGAGGTTCCTGTACGGATGCAATAACTTCAACTTTTACAAATTGTTCTTTAATGGGTTCAGGTGTAGAGGTTATTGTCTTTGGTCGAGGATGTTCTTTTGAGGTTTCTACTTCATGTTTTTCGTCATTTTTTTCGTGTTTTTTCTGGGTTACCACGCTGTGCGCTGGTTTGTCAGCAGCTGATTGTTTGTGAACGGGCTTATGCGCTGGTTGAGGATAAGTGTGTTCTTTGGATGGCACAGGTTTTGATTGTGTAGGTTCTTTAACAGGTTGTACTTTGGCTGCGAAAGGCTTGGGAGGTATTGTAGAAAGAGTTTCTGCAGTGACAGGAGTTGGTTTTTGAGCAGGTGTTACAGCCTTTTCCTTGATCCCGTTTTCAACTGCTTGTTCGATTGGTTTTTCAGCTTCTGTCTTGACCGCTGGCTCTAGAGGTATCTCAACGATGTCTTCTTTAACGTCGGCTTGTTCTTCTGTTTTTTTAGAAAAAACGGAGAGTGCGTCCTTGAGTTTGTCTTTAAGCTTCCCGAACATTGGATTCCACTTCCTCGTAAATTTTCATAGCCTGCGATTCAAACTCTTCTAGGAGTACTTGCGCTTCGAGTAAGCGGTTTTGTACTTGCGATTGCTGCTCCTCAATGAGTTTAATAACGTCTGGCACGCTGCGCTCAACTACGGTGTCCGCGCCGACGTTTACAAGCAGATCTTTGTTGTTTTTAAGTTCACCTTTGATGAAGATGCCATCGGCGAGGGGGACAAGAATTTCAGAGCCCACTTTCATGGTTGTGAAGTCGCGTAACGCGTCTTTGGTGAGACCAATCTCAGCAGTTTGGTTTTTGAGAACTTCCATATGTTCATTGATCTTTTGAATGTGTTCTTGAAGGACTTTAAATTCCATATATTTTTGCTTGATTTGATCTTCTGTAGGCATATAAGGGTTATTTGGATGTGTTTTTATAAGGTTTTTGGGGGTAATGGAGGTTAGAAAGGGAATGTTCGCGAAGGGGATATGATTTCATCCCCATAAGTTTTATAAGCTACTTTCACGTAGTGATCTATATGCATACTACTCTTACGTTGGATATACCCTGGATCGCAACCCCAGCAGAAGAAATATTTATTCGCCAGCTGGATCTTCATGGACTTACGTTGGGAGAACCTCAAACTACTCATTTAGGAAATGAAATCCTATTTTCAAGACGAGTGGATGGAACCGAATCTCTTAGTTATGATCGCCTCTACAGACTGGCAGCTATTTGTTCCGTAGTTGTGGCAAATGCACTCACGAGGAAGTCTTTTCCTGACGCCACAGAGTTTAGCCAGCACGATTGGGATGCGTATAGAGGTTTTAACGATCCCAAAAATGATTTGTTTAATGAGAAGATTTATCTGAGTTGGAATGAGGAAATAATTAAATTTAATTCGGGAAAATATGAGCCCGTAAATATTACTTTATGCGAACTAGACTCTAATTGCATAGACTCGTATGGTCGGAAGGTGTGCTCGCGCTGGCCGCAGTCTCCGCCAATAAAATTAGATGGGATGAAATTTACAGGTACTCTTGAAGATTTGACAACAGTTTTACAGCAATATGGCGGGCCTAACGATCCATTAGCGATGATAAGTAGTTTACTCCATCATTATATAGGGATTGCAAAGGAAAATTTTCTCATTTCTCAGGAAGAATGAATTATTCTTTATTATTACAATTATTTGCATTAATTTAATATAGTAACGGAGAAGAGGTGTGTTACAATGACACTTAATAATCCAGAAGACAAGGCGAACGTGAGTGATATGGTACTAAGTGGCGGCTTGGGATATATTGGGGGTCACTATACCGGTGTTGTCGGTTCATTTGGCATACCTACCTATGCACGAATGACGTTGGATACAATGATTAGGCGAGGAGAGAAGCTTACATTACCTGTGGATTCTGTGGAAAAGCGAATGAATAATCTTACACTATGGGCTGTTTTTTATATGGCGAGTGTTTCATCGGTTTATACTGCTGCGGTTAATATCTGGCACAATGTGAGTAATGCAGTGAGTGGCGATGGGCCGGTTGATTATTGGTATGCTCCGCTTGTGCTCACCAATACTTTGAGTGCAGTTCATGAATCGCTACGTGGTAATGCACGATATCAAGAATTCTATCAAAAGCGTGTTAATGAACCTATGCATCGATTGTTGGATAGAATGGAACTATCTCGCAAAGATAGAATGGAAGCATCTCGCGAAGAGACAAAACGGGAATAGGTTTTTAGAATAAATACTTGAATATTGAGGTCCTATATCTTCCCCGCTCGAAAAGGTTATAAAAGATGTATTATGATTTGAATGCATGGCGAGCAAAACGAAACTTCTGATTATCCCTTGTTCTAATCATGAAACCGAACAACTAGCGCGTGATGTCTATGAGAAGCTGCAGAAAGATTATGAACTTGATAACCAAGTAGAGCTGCTCACATCTCATCGCAAGGCTGAAATTCCCAGGGATACAGTTAAAGATTCTAGGCACCCTTCAGTTGCTGACTATTTTCCGGACTATGAAGTCCAAGTTGATATTGGACGTAATGAATTAAAAGATGTTATTAGGGGAAAGCATGTTGTACTTGTCGAACATTTATTAACACCCGCCCGCAAGGTTCAAGAAGACTTTCCACAAATGGTGTCAGTTAATGACCATATCATGACGGTGCGTGGTTTTTTGGATGTGATTGGGAAAACAGATACGATTAAACGAACATTGCTCGCGCCCTATTTATCTTATGTTCGGTCGCATAGTATTGAAAAGTACGAGTCGCGAGGATTTTATCAATTTGATTCTCTACGCCGAACACTTAACGACTTTCGTAAGGACGGCTTGGATGGTATTATTACAATCGATCCGCACTCTGAGAAGGCACAGCAGATTGCTCTTGAGCTTGGTATGGAATATCGTAGTATAAATCCATTTCAATCAGGACGGGCAATAAATCCTTATAAATTGGGCTTAAAGAAGGGACGAAAAGGACAACAAATCATGAAGCGACTGCGACCATTTCAGGAACGTTTTGGCGAATTGAAGGAGAAGTATAAAGGTCATTTGTATGTTGTATCAATTGATGATGGAACCGAGACGAGATCATCTAACTTTACGGAGAGAGCGTTTAGTGAACTTTCAATTGAGGAGGTCTATAGCCTCATGGTATTTTGCGATAAGGATCGTGTTTCCTATGAGCATTCAACAAGTAGTTTCAAACCTTTTAGTGCGATTAATGAGAGTAATATTGATCCTGAAGGGGTCTATATCATTATTGATGATATGGCGGCGAGCTTAGGTACGGGAAACACAGGTGCAAAAGTGCTTAAAATTCTTAAAGCAAAGCGAGTTGAGCTGTGGGCGAGTCATGCCGTTACTACTCCGAATGTATATCAAAAAGCGAATGATCGGACCTATATTGATCAAGTGGTCTGTCTTGATACTGTTCCTCAGAGTCCTGAACTTAATATTGAATACATTAAAGCGAGTGCTGATTTGCTGGCTTCTGAATTATACAAAGTTCATCAGAAATTGGTAGCGTCACGGTAGTTTATAGAAGTCCAACTAATCCTTATGGGTTTAGAGTTGGACTTCTAATATCAAACCAATACTTTCAATTCGGAATTATCCATTTGGTTTGACATAATAGGTTGCTACACTTTATTTTTGAAGGTAGATTTTTTAAATAGATGATGTACAATCATTTTATGTCACTGAGTGCTGAAGGAATTTATCGCGAACGAACTAGAGTATATCCACGATTGTCACGAGAAGAAGAAGTGGCTTATTTTACCAACAGAGAAGATCATTATCGTAATTTAGTCTACACGCTATGTAAAGATAGTTTGGCCACAACACGTCTTCGCTACCAGATTATTGACTATACAACTCCCACAAAGCCATCTCTATTGGAAGAATTTCGATCATTAGAGGATCGATTGCGGCAACGTGGGGGTAAAAATGAAGAGAATATGGGATTAGTATTCAACTTTTTGTACAAGTCCAGTATACCCCATCGTTTAATACACCGCGCAACAGATGAACTGCTTGCGCTGCGTAATGAACCGAAATGGTATCCCAAGGTACGAAGTATTGTTCATGATCTTAAATCTGAAGAAAAAGTTTTTTTTAATAGCAATGCCGGTCTTGTACAATATTGGGCTAAAAAGTATGATTGGACAGGAATTCCTTTTCTTGATCGTGTTCAAGAAGGAAACATTGGGGTACTTGCAGCAATTGATCGTTATGATCACCACCGGGGATATGATTTTTCGACCTACGCAGGATGGTGTATTCGACTGAAAATCCAACGGTCTTTTGGTTCAGAGATGTCTGGTCCACGATTTTCAGCAAAAGCCATGGCGAAAGTTGATACCATTCTTACTGCGCAGTCTCAACTGGCGGACCAACTTCAGCGTGAACCAACGATGCAGGAGATCGCGAAGGAAGTTGAGATGAAACCACAGCTTGTCGAGAAGTATCTGATTAGCTCACGATCTCGCGGTAGCAAGATGGTGTATTTGGATGCCCCTGCGGGGGATGAAAGTAATTCCTATTACTTACTTGACCAGTTCAATTCGACTGACTCTACCAGTCAGAATACAATACATGATGCGCGGCTTCTTTGGGGTCGCACTTTGGAACGTATAGTGAGACTACCTGAAGATCAACAGCAGTTGATAAAGTTACGATTTGGCAAGGAACTTACGCTCGAGGAAGTGGGGAATGTAATGAATATAACTGCGGAATGGGTTCGTAAAAAGGAAGAGAGGATTTTAGTTAAACTTCGAAGGAGATTGACATCTGATAAAGATTGAATTTCTTTGACAATTTTAACAAGAAGAGAGTAGTTCCATAGATTGGATAGTTTAGCATTTGTTTTAGAACTTAAATTTTTCATAGGGTTTTTGCACTTGGTAGCCGTAGACATCACATAGGATCGCTGTTATTTGGTTGGTGATGGTTTCTTTGTTTTCAATTATATAGGCAATGTCTGATGGCACTAATCTTCCAAAGGGGATATAATTTTCCAGAAGGGCACATGTTTCGTCAAGCGAAAAATTCGCATCACGTGCTTCAAGTACTTCAGATCCTAAGTAAAATGGAACTTGAGCAATTTTATTACCCTGTCTAGTACGACGTGGAATGAGTATACTATTTGGTTTTTGGGTGGGTGAAAGATGATGGATGATCATTTTTCGATATATGGCGGGTTGGTTTTTATGTGTAAAATAAGCAATGTCAGGAATACTAAGTTGATGATTAAGAGCTCTTCTAATACATGCTAGTAAAGCTTGGTTTTGCTGATTGGTGATTTTTTTAACGTTACCATACATGGGCGCAAGATTTACTGCAAGTAAAATATCACCTATGCTAGCAGGTGGAAAACCGGTTGCATTGCTGAAATAGTTAAAGCTTCTCTTGTCCCCATTTTCCTGAGCCTCATAATAAACTTTGAATAAAGAAAAAATACGATTAAAATTAGCAATACTGGGGGATATTAATCGCTGGAGGGAACGATAGTACTCTTTTGTTTTTTCGGCTGCCCAAGAATGCTCAGCTCTTTTTTGATCCCAGAGTTGCTCTTGGCGAACGTTCAACACATCCATCAATGAAGATCGTTGTGCAATAAGAATGTAATTTGGTTCTTTTGCTCTTTGCCGTGATTTATGTCCTATTTGCTCGATTGTGGTGCCATATGAGGCAATTATCTGGCGAACACGTTCGCGCGAGTAGTCATAAGCACGGCCAATCTCTGCCATGGGTACGTTTTGCTCTGCCCAATATAGAAACTCATAATCTCGCTGCGGAAGGCAATCGATGCCTAGTTGTTTACAAATATCGTCGATGGATGATCCTTCCTTAAGTAAAGCAGCGATGGGAGAATGGGTTTTATCTTTAGCGCATTCTTTTCCTTTAAGCTTTCCAGGGCGACCAGAGCGAAGAAGAATGTCGTTTTGAGCGCACAGTTTCCTTAGTGTATTGACATGAAGGTTTGCTCTTTTGGCAATATTATACTTACCGGTGGCGCCACTTGAAATCAAATCTCGGATTTGTTGTACTAGGGCAGGATCATTGATTTTGGTCATAGTCTTCTCATCTGACATCCATCACACTTTTAGAATTTCATGAAGGGGATAATTAATTTAAATAATCTTGGATTATTCATTCTCTTATTCTTTTTCCGCGTTATAAAAACTTAGCTCATCGGTATCTTCATCAACGAATACATCTTTCTGGTTTTGTTGCTTCTGATTATTTTTGGTATCTGACTCTGCTAATTTCTGAGCAATTTTACGATCTTTCTCTTGATGCATGGCACGGACACGCTCGATGTTATCGGCCGTTGTTTTCCCTGATATTCCTACTTGGGGGGTGCGGACCAGATAGTCATCGCCAGTGAATTCCTTCCCAGTTGCTAACCAATTTTTATACAATGTGTCAAATTTAGGAAAGTCAATCCAGGTATACCAAATATTGTTACGTTTGAATTTCTTTTTTGCAAACATCACCACGCGAGATGGAAGGTGCTCGGAGACGATTTCGTAGTCCGGGAGGTGTTGTAGTAGTTCTTGACTAAACGCAACAACTTCTTCATGAAGGGGCATATTGTCGCGTTGCAGTCGCTGTTGGGATGGTCCTACAAACATGTAGGCTTTCGCTTCAATAAAGTCGGGATAACCACGCATGATGAGTTCAGCGTATTTATCGGGCATCACATCATTGAGACCTTTTACAACGGTTAATCGAATTGTTGTACGTTGCTTTTTGGCCTTGAGAGCATCGAGGCTGGCGAGCATTCGTTCATAGTAATCTGCAAATAAAGGGACATCGACTTCTTTTAAGAGTTCTTTTGTCGGCGCATCGATACTTAAATAGAGTTGGGTTACAGGCTTTAAATTTTTGATGTGATCGGGATATTGAGCGTTGGTGACGAGAAATGTGGAAATACCATCCGCATGGAATTTGTCGATAAGTTCATTCATACGCGGGTAGGTAATGGGTTCACCCGTTAATGAGAGAGCGACGTGTTTTACTGTTTTTGATTTATCATAAGCAGGCATACTGGCGCGAGGCGATCCACCAAATCCGACCAAGAGTTTGTGATGGGCTTTAATCGATTCGTCAAAGATAAATTGAGGGTCATCGACTTCCCATTTCCATTCTTTGGCTACGGGGGCTTTGTACCCTCGCCAGCAGAAGGTACAACGATTAGCACAGCTGATGCTCGTTGTCATCTGCATGCACTGATTAGACATGATACCGTAGAACTTGAGTTTGTAGCAGCCACCCTCACCATTGATCATGTTTTTAGTCCAACCACAGGTTTTGACAGCGCTATGGCTGCCAATAACACGATACTGCTGTTTTTCAAGCTCGGCTTTGGCCTCCGGAGTTAACATGGAAGAGTTGTTTTAGAGTGTATTTTTAAACATTTGGGAGAAATGATATCTATCGAGAACAAAGTTCAATAAAGAAAAAGAAATATACAGTCATTTATTAATCACAATTAGTAGTTGATACCTATTTGCTCTTGGCGATATACACTCCTTTCCAGTCTGCGGGTACGTTTTTCTCGTACTCATCACATCGTTCCATCATTAATTTTGAGGCTTGATCGTGCTTCATTTGGAAACTTTCTTGGAATTTCTCTTTGGCTTTCATAAATTCGCCTTGGCGATAAAGGACAAGCCCCCCTTCATAGATTCTAATGAATTCATGAGTATCAGGTTCAACATTCTCAGTGACATCAATTAATTCGAATAGAGCGACTGGTTTTGTTTTGCCTTTTACTGCGACTAAATCAAGCTCACGAGTGATGAATTCAGCAGAGAGGTGTTTTTTGGTATATTCGGTGATAATAATAGTTGTACCATAGTTTTTCGTTAGTCCTTCAACACGGGAGGCAAGATTGACGGCATCACCAATTACAGTATAGTCAAAGCGTTCTTTGGATCCGATATTTCCCACAATGACGGGGCCGGTATTTATTCCGATTCCAATATCAATTTCAATTCCTTTTTTATGAAAATCTTGCTTTATTTTTCGTAGAGCACGTTTCATCTCAAGAGAACTTTTGGCCGCGTCAAGAGAATGGTTTTTATTATCTGCTGGCGCTCCCCAAAAAGCCATAATGGCATCCCCAATGTATTTGTCGACGATTCCATTGTTTTTGACAATGATACTGGACATGATACTAAAATATTCATTGAGTGTGGAGACAAGTTTGGCTGGTGTTAATTTTTCAGATAACGTTGTAAATCCACGGATGTCAGAGAAGAAGATAGTCATTTCTCGTTCTTCTCCACCGAGTTCAACTGTCTCTTTATTGTCGAGCAGATGGGATACGACGTTGGGGGATAGATATTTACCAAAGGCAGTCTCGATTTTTTTACGTTCTCGCCGCTCGATGGTGTAAGAGGCTGCATAGAATAAGGGGAAGGAAAGGATTATCGTAAGTGGAGGGTAAATGAGATTGAGAATTACATTTGCATCAAAAATAATTATTGCAAGAAACTCATAGATTATGATTGTGCCAAGAAGAATACCCATAATTTGAATCGGACGCAAGAAGTAAACGACAGTTCCAACTATGAGGATGCATAGGGCAATGAGAAGATAGATCGATAAGGGGCTTTGATGCCGCAGTTCATTTTGTAGAAGGAGGGTTTGGATGATCGAGGCATGTACTTCAACACCTGGCATGGCCACTCCGCTAGAAGTGGGTACGAAATAGTGATCTTTTAGAGATTGACTGGTTGCACCGATGAGAACGATTTTGTTGTTAAAAGCGCTGGATTCTACTTTACCACTCAGAACATCAACAACAGAGATTAAATGAAAAGTATAGGGGGGTGCAGGATAGTTGATGTAATAGAGCGATGGTGTTTCTCGCGGTTGATCATGCGCTTTTTGGAATACTTCATAGGCAAAGTGCGATTCGTGGAGTGAGAGATTGAGATTTACGGCTCTAGTTATGCCATCGGGATGCGTGTAAACATTAACATAGCCTGTTGAGGCAGCAGACGAGCGCAAAATTTCGGGGGGAAGTAGATTTTGGTTTGCGGTTCCATGGCGGGTAAAGCTATTCACTTGCGAGGCAAGCACAATTGTCTTTCCAATAAAAGATTGAGCTAGTACATCGTCACTGGATGTTTCTTCGTAAAATCCAATATCAAATCCAATGACTTTTCCAGTGGATAACTTTTCTGTAAGATTGGCAAATACCGCACGATCCCACGGCCATCGACCGAGTTCTTGGATGCTCCTATCATCAATGCCAACAATGATGATGGAATTAAGAGGAGATCTGCCTCCATACAGGTTATCGGTAAGAAAGAAGTTTAATGACCCCATAAATTGAGAGTGATGGAGCAAGGCTATTATTATGAAAAGAAAGAAAGCTGTCCCGATAAACAGAACGATTTTTGAGCTTTTTTTGGGGAACATGATTTATCTGAATCTATCCTTTATTAGTAGGTGAATCGATTTTTTTTAGTCGATCGATTTGAGTATGTTGTTCCTGAATTCGCTCGGTTAGTGTAAAAATAGTGTCAACCCACTCGGCATTAAAAGGAACCTCTTTTCGCGCTTGTTTTATGTCGATTTGACCTTTATCGGCAGCATTGAATATTTCTTCGATGGGCGCTGAGGTGGGACCTATCTTGGTTTGAAGGAATTTGATTGCTAGATTATGTTCTTGGATTTCTCTTGCTCGTAAGTTTTGAAGTTGCTTGATTTGCGTTTCAAGTCGGCCAATCATATACTCACGATCCCGGGAGGTTAATGTTTGTTTTTTGGGACTACCTTTTTCCCATTCTACTTTCTCTTCTTGCTTTACTGATATGAGTTGCCCTTTGGCTTCAAGTTCTACTACACCCTCAGCCACAAGGATTCTATCGGGATTCATTCCAAACTCCGTTCCACGAACAGCGGCGACACTTGTAGGAGTTACTAGTGTATAATCAGTTACGCCATTGAGTTTTGTAAATTTATTCCAAGTGGAACCTTTTTGTTGCTCCACTTTGACGTTATCTTTCGTAAGGTCGGCAAGCGATACCTGGGTGTTAGATTCTAGCGTTATGAGAATACTTTCATGAATTATAACTACTGCGGAGCTGTCGGGACCTGTTCGAATGAGGTTATCTTCATAAAGAGCGGTTTGAGTGGAGATAGCCCGAAAGCCTGCTCCCGAATCAATTTCAACCAGACCTTTTTCAGGAAGAACGAATGCTTCTATCGTTTTATTCACAAAAAGGAGCGCGTAGACTGCTCCTGCGACGAGAGCTATAATTAGAATGAAAATAATGGATATGAATAAAATTCTCTTTTTGGCCATTGATACCTGAAGGGAGGTATTGTATTTAAACGTTACTTTTGAGGATAGACTTAGAGCTGGCAGATTTTAGGTTTTTGGGGGGCAAGTTTTTTAAATAAATGGAAAATTGACTATTCTGCAGTAGTACGAATATACTGCATTTACAGTATATGAAATTTGACCCGAACGAAGGAGAAGAACGTAGTGTTGCTATTCCAAAACAAGGAGCTTTTGGCAGCTATAGCTATCGAGGAAAAGGGCAAGGAGTAAAAACTCTAGAATACAAGCCAAGATTCATGGCACCCGAAGATGCTGAGCGAGAAGCAACAATTGGTATGCTTGCACGGGATATTTCACCTCACCTCGTTTACTCCCACTACTGGCGAGATTGTGGTACAAGAGCCGAGATTACGATGGATCATGCAGGTGATACACTCGATGAGTTTTTGACAAACTTCCGCCCAACAATTCCGGGACGGATTCGAATCGTTGCTCAAATGGCTGATGCTATTGCGGGTTTGCACGAGTACGGTATTGCACATCTCGATTTAAAGCCAGAGAACGTTTTTGTGGAGACGAAGGAAAAACACTTTAGAGTTCGAGTAGGTGATTTCGGCGCTTCAGCTGTTAAAAGCGAGGCAAAAGCACGAATAAAAATCCCACCTCCCCTTCTTGAAAAAATTAGACTATACGATTATTTTCATTACACACCTTGTTGGGGAGCGCCAGAACAGGGTGTAGGCGATGGAACTTGTGCATCAGATAATTATAGCCTCGCTCAGGTAGCAGCATATGTCTTGCACGGTGGTGCAAACCAGGAAAGGAATACCGCGTATTTTGACGCTGCGCACCGAGAGGTACTAATGCATGTTGCTGCGCTGCCTGCCGGTAAGGGAGTTCCTTATTTTGGTGAGGTAGAAAATCTTTTCACAACACTATACTGCAGTCTGCGGGAACCTGTACTGCGACCAACGGCAGCAGATATTGCAAAACAAGCTAAAAGAGTGGAAAGTTTGATACAGGATTTGAATTGAGATTTGATTACTTGATCATA
>CAYIEX010000021.1:0-17199 GCA_964362485.1 uncultured Methanosarcinales archaeon
AAGGGCCGCCGTCTGCATCCCCGTTAATATGAGGACATGCAACTCAGCCATCATGGCGAAGGTTTGCATTTCAGTAATAGCCATATAGAGTGAAACCGCATTTTGAACAAAAAGTATCGCTGCAAAGAGTAATAGGCCAATGGTAAATACGGCGCGGACTTTGCATAGGTTTTGGATGTAAATTATACCCAGTCCCAACAATAAGACCAAATTTGTTATGGTTAGACATAATACTGCTGTTTCAAACATAGTTTATCACCAATTTTTGTATTTATTTAACTTTTCCCAAATTAGATCCAAATTGAGCCCAGATTAAGGTAAAGTCGGGCCATGATGATTCGAGTTCAGGAGTTATAAAATAGACTTGACCATAATTATTTTGATTGAGGGTAGTGAGAAGTTGGTGTTTTAGAAGAGTTCTGAGATGATGTTGGATGGTTTTGTAATCCAATTTAAGATCTGTTGCAAGTTGATTAGCGTTCCGTGGTTTTTCGTGTAATTCATAAAGAATCTTTGCTCTGGTAGGTCCACCGCGCGAACCTGCGAGTAAATACCAAAGGATGTTCTTCATTGCTGTGGACAGAAGAGGAAGGAAGATTTAAAGGTTGTTATAAAATGAAACTGACAATTAATGTGGTTAGCGCAGTGTTGTTGATTTTTAATTCAATATGATCTACTATTTTGGATCTATTGTGACTTCGGCCGAGGCAATGTTGTTATGAATGGACTAGTAGCTTCACCAGCAGAAGGTCCAATTTCGACAAAGGGAAATTGAGCGATAGCAGGATTTCCGTGGACTTTGCCGACCAGATAGGTTGTATGACTCTTGCAATAACCAAATTGAAATGCTTTTACCAGCGACATTTTAGTTAGCGCTTCCTCTTCTTGGCCATCCGGACATTTTGATAAAGAATCAGTGATATCCAACCCGTCGAGAGTAAACCCACTTTTGATTCTCGAGTTATGTCCGCTTGTGGACCATTCAGGAAGTGTTAGATCGACAGAGCCATGTTTACGATAGCCAACCATTACCGAGGGGATGGATCGAAGATTAAACTGCTCGGGAAAGTAGGATATTTCCGTATTGGGGACAAATTGTGTTGTCGCCATGTCATATTGTGCAGGATGGAGTTTTCCGTCGTGACACATCATCATTTCTGGTGGAGGGATACTATCATCCAAGGAATTAATTTCCGAGATTCTCGCCAAAGGGATAAGACATAACCACGCTTTACGATCAAGACCAAAAATAGGAGAGCTAATGAGCACGTTTTCTAATCTGGCAGGTCTTCCTTTGGCAAAAGGAAAGTAAAGTTGCTCTTCTCTTGTGTGCAGATAATGATTCATTCCGGAGGAAGTTAATTGTAATTCGCCTGCTGGATAAAAACTAGCGGGCGGTTCAAATGAACACTTCTTCCTTTGTTCGATTAGAAAAGATAAACCATCTTTGTGATCCTTACGCAGAGCAACGCTGAGATTTCTAATTTTTCTGTATGAAATAGAAGTGTCTGGTGAGACTGAACCGTCATCAACGAGAGAACGCAATCGTCGGAAAGAATTAGTGGTTTCTAATGCCGTTGGTTGAGCTATCGATTCAGGATTAACGCTGCGTAATCGGTCGAGTAGGACATCATCTGTTGCACCAGTAGGAATTCCACTTAAAAGCTGGCTGACCAAGCGAGCGCTAATTGTGCGATGGATAAACTCAGGGTCAACTTGGCTCTGGTAGACATAATCAGTCCCAAGATCAACATAGGTAGGCATAGTATGCCGTGAAAGTAGTGATTCTTAAGGTTTTCGCTTCAAAATGGATATTAATGTTAAATAAGACAAAATGATGCTATCTCATCATCCTCTTATAATACACCCAGACAGTGAAGAAAACAAGGTAGATTCCCAGTACAGCCCAGGCAAAAGGGGATGTTCCTTCGATTATTGTTAGAATAATTCCAATCATCGCTGCACTAGACCATACTATTTTGAGAGTTAAAAGGGTATCGTAGGTTTCAATTCCTTTATTTTTGAGAAGCAATGATGTTCCACCAATTCCTATAAAAGCAGCAGCTACAATTCGTGCGGTGAGAGTTTCTCCTACAGGGAAGCCAAAGAGGGATAATGTGAATGCGGGCGCAAACAATAGCGGAAGTGCAAAAAGGATGTCAGCCCAAAAATGAATTACAAACCAGATTCGTAATGAGGAGGGTACGGTTTTCATGTAATGGTAATTCAACGCATGCTATTTAAAATTTATTATGCTTCCATACTCTTTTTCCCGGCTGTGGTGGATGGAGAAAGAATTCTTTGATTTTGGTAAGAATATTATCGGAATCTCTTTGCGGAATTTCGCGAATGGCAGATCCAGTAACACTATCACCAGAACTAGTACCTGCGGAGTCAGATGAGGAGCTAGATCCACTATTAGAGGATGAAGAACTACCACTAGAAGAGCTAGAATCACCTGATGAGCCTGAGCCTTCTGAACTCTCTGAAGAACCACCACTATCTGATCCACTAGAATCACTTGCGGGCTCACCGCTAGAACCATCAGAAGGTTCTGATGACCTATCCGTTGGTTCGGAGGATTCTCTTTCATCAACAAATCTTGGGGAACCTGATGAATCACTCTCCTGGTTCTCTCCCTCACGATGTTCGGGGGGAATACCATCCGGTGGAGAAGGAAAGTTTCCTTGATTTGGTGAAGGCATCATTCCATCAGGAGGAGGCATCGGAGGGGGTACGCGCTCGTTATCACTGGGTTGCATATTCCGCATGATATTGTCACATGAATCCCGATCAAATGCTTGCGCACGTGCACATGGTTCTGGCCAGTGATTATTGCGTCCTTCACCTTGTCCCTCACCTTCTTGATTTCGTTGGTTTTCACCCCACTCGCGCATTATTTTCTCACAACTCTCACGGTCAATGGCTTTGGCTTCACGACAAGGCGGAGGAAAGTTTTCGGGATTTGGCTCGTGATCCATTGGTGGTCCTTCTCCACCAAATCCGGTGAGGGCATTATCATAACACTTGAGTCGCTCCTCTGCATCTTCAATTCTTCGACAATCAGGCATAGGTGAACTACCGCGTTCCCCTTGCATCGGTCCTTGCATTGCACCCATTTCATGCATGACTTCGCGACAACGCTCAGGGTCGCGTGGATCTTCACCCGTTATACCAGCATTAATACATTCTTTGGGAGCATTGGATTCAAACATTATTTTTTCACATGCTTTACCGGCTTCACGAGGATTGGAAAAATCAATTTTACCATCTTCAACGGCTTGTACACACTCAGGGGGTGCGTTAACGGCAAACATAATTTTCTCACAGGCACGACGGGCCTCTTGCTCATTTTCAAATGAAATTTTTCCCTGCTCTAAAGCTTCTTTACACTCAGGAGGTGAATGCTCCATAAACATTATTTTCATACACTCTTTGGGAGAGGTAGCTTTTGCTTGGACACATTCTTTAGGCATATGTAAATCATATTGCGCTTCGCCATATTGTCCTTCAATATCATTCATGACTTCCTGCAAATGAGGAGGAAGAAGTTTGATCGGATCTTCGATTTGATCCATTCTCTCACACGCGTCTTCATCTCCATCTTCACACTGAGCGGCAAGCGGTGCGATTTCACTACATTTTTCAGAAAATGACTTGATCTTTATTTTTTCACAGGGACATTCGCGGGGATTTTTAAAACACGAGGACATGATTCCAAAGAATTCTTCTGCTTCTTCACGTTGCTCTGCGGTGAGCTTTTTATCTAAACGTTGTTGCCAACGTGGTGCGTCGTCACCTGTTTGACAAGTATCAGCGTATTGTTTAGGATCTAGGTCAGCAAGGCTTTCACATAAGGTTTGAATTTTTTTTGAGATGGTTGCAGCAAGGGCGATTTTATCTGATTGATCGTTTTGTTCTTGAAGAATTTCACGGATTTCATCCCATTTCTCTCCTTCCAAGTTGTCTTGTATGTCGCCAACTACCTTTTTTACAGCTTTACTACTTTCGCGAGCACGCTTTTCGATTTCAGGGGAGACCTCTTTCTCAATGATATTACCAAACTCTTGAGCGCTATTAAGGGCAGCTTTTGCTTCCTGTGTTTTACCCTCCTCAATCATCTGAAGAGCTTCTGCGATTTTTTCTTCTTTATACGCTAATGCTTTTTCGGGGTCATCTCCAACAAGAAAGTTTTCAATTTTTTCATCAATAAAATAAAAAGGACTGTCTGGGGTAAGGCCAGCATTCTCTTGAAGTTCAACGTTTTCTACATCTTTGTAAATATCTTCAGCAGCAAGTACACTGAGAGAAGTAAAGAGAACAATGATAACAGTAATAAAACTCATCAACCTCTGTTTCATGGCTGAACTATTTCCTTGTACGTTATAAAACTTACGAAGTTGGACAATTTAACTTTAAAGTGATTAATTTTATAAACAGGGTTAAGAAAAAAAGGGGATAACTGGAGATTATGGAAGAAGATACTGCTTGGGGATATAAACAAAATGATCATGATCCCACGAATAGAAATAATGATCCAAATCAATTAAAATATGTTCTTCGTCATCATATCGCACCCAAAGTTAAAGAGCTTGTCAGAAAAGGGCTCAGCTTAGATGAAATTGCAGCTGAGTTAGGGGAACAGGGAATTCCAGTCCGTGATTTGACTATATTGGGGTTAGCTGAGCAAGGCCATAGCCTTCAGTTTATAGGTAACCATGTTGATTTAGAGCGTGAAACTATTCGCAAAATTGTAGATTGCTATGGTTATAAACAAAGAAGGGAGGAAGTGAAAAAAAAAGGGATACAAGAAGAACGCGATTCTCTTATGCGGACGAGACAGGATTTGGTTACTGTATTGAGGCTTCATGAAGGGAGTAGATGGAACGAACTTGTTGCTCAATATGGAGTGGCAGCGTACAAGGCTTTTGAGCATTTCTCTCAGCGTGTCTGGACGATGCAGGATGATCCTAAAAGAGTAATCACATTATTTAGTAGATACTATCAGGCGAAGGAGAAGGGAGAAAAAAAATCCCTCGAGGAATTAGGAAAAGAGTTAGGATTTTTTCCAACAGTAGTTAGACAAATCCTTAAGGGTGTTGGTCTTGATCCATTATATGGCAAAAGGCAATTTGTTTCCCGTAAAGAAAGTGCACGGCGCGGGGAGATCATACGGCGGGCGTTAGACCATAACTTTAGTTCTAGTGATATAGCGTACTATACTCAATATCATCCTAAAGTGTTGAATTCCTGGTGTATTGCCAATGGACTTAACTTTCCTCGCGAACCAACCGGTATTTATGTGCCATCCATACAAAGAGATCGGTTAATATTATTACATCATATTGGTGAAGTATATGAGGCACAAGATGCAGGATTTAGCAATCCTGAAATTCTCGAGTTCATTAATCCACGAGGAGGAAAGAAACCTTCACGAAAAGGTATTATGTATATTCTGGAGAATAGGAAATCGATTGAGGAGAGGATTGTGAATGTATTACAAAAAGTGTATGAAGATCCCACAGTGAGTTGTGCATATCAGAAATGGAGGTATGAGGGATAATCCGGGCACATTAGTTCAATTACTTTTCTGTACACTATAAATACAATAGGGTGGGATTTTGGAGAGGATGGCATGGGCATCGGGGTTTACTTCTTTAAATGCCTCAATTGCAAAGCAGTTAGTATAATTGATTAAAGTAAGACCGGATTCGTGAATTGTCCGTACGTGGGATCCGAACATGCGGCGATAGCATGGCACGGTGATACCAGGGAGCAAAGGGACTTCGTAGGTAATGTCCTCGCGATAATCAGCGTTGAAAATGGTAAGTTCTCCTGTGACTTTGTTTCTAATGTGGCCGATAGCACGTGGAGCAAGATGGTCATGGTCTTGCTCTGAACGGGCAAGGTAGAATGGACTTAGGTCCGAGTAATGGAAAAAGGCGCCTGGTTTTAGGACACGTTTGACTTCAAGCATTGCTTTTAAGGGGTCATCAAGGTGAAACATCATAAGACTAGCGGTCGCAATATTAAAGGTGTTGTCTTCAAATGGAAGATTGTATATGCATGCTTGTTGAAATGATGCTTGGGGACATTGCTGTTTTGCAATATTGATCATGCCCAGGCTTTGATCTATACCAGTCACTTTTGCATTGCAGGCCACGTAATGTTGGGCATGGATTGCTGAACCACAGCCAATGTCGAGCAGGGATTGATGTTCAATGTTCCCAACAACATTTAACATTGAGGGAAGTTCTGTAAAATTGTTGACACGATTGCGAAGGTTGCCTTCGAGACGTGCTTGGTTGTAGGCTTGCGCATGGGTGGCATAGGTTTCACCGACTTGTTGTTCAATGGTCATGGTAAATTATTAAAGAGAAATATTCTCCGGAATTGATACCAACCCTCCGGTCTTTTTACTTAGATCAAAGTTATCATCAATGAAGCGGATGATGTACTGTGGGTCAGCCGTATGATTAAAGACAATATTTGGGCCATGGTTATCAAGCATGACAGCGCTTAGTTCGCCAAATGGTTGCAATCCGCTTGAGGTATTTTGTCCGCATTCGTGACTTCCACATTCATATGGTCGCTGGGATACGACAGGGACATTTGAACCTAGTTTGATAGGGCAGTGGAAGTGCACAATGGAGTTGTACTCGGGATGTTCTGCAAAGATGATTCGCTGTGATTGTCCTCCAACAGAGGGACGACTGCCGTAGGCGATGACACTATCAGGACCATTGCTCTCTACGCGAACAAGGCCAACGTTGTTTAGATCGTTGAAATTCTTTTTTCTTCGGGAGGTGAGAAATTGGCCTTCATCGATTTTGATGGCAAAATGTCCAGCGGTTGAACCACGAAAGGGTTTATACGCTCCGTTTTGGATGCAGTAGTTCACGACAGTCCGCAGATTTGCTGGAACAAGGAGCGAATTCCACGAAACGGGATCGCCTTCAACAACTGTTGAGCGCGTAAACGTAAGGTCTGATCGCAAGTAGGCTATTTCAATGAGGTTTTGGAGAGCTTCATTCCGGTTGGTTGTTACATGATAGCGCGCTTCTTCTGGAGTTATAATCATATTACGGCGAGCAAGCGTATCATTGGCGAGGACGAGGTTGATACTGCTTGATTTGAGAAGATTAAGACCAGCAAGATATTGCTCGTCTTCGGTTGCACCTGTGGTGGTCTTAAAACCTACAACGTAAATATCTTTTCTTTCTTGACGGATGCGACTAATGATCTTGTCAGCTGGACTTAATTGTATCAATGGTGACTCTTTGCGGCTCTGAAGGCGAGCTGCATATTTTCCACTTATTGTTGGTTGGCTATTATCAAGAATGGTGCCGTTATAATCAACAAGGCAGGGATTGAAGATGATCATTTTGGTGGAATCTTCTGTGACGATTCTATCTACAAGATTTGCAATATCTCCATTGGTTTCAAGAGGACTTACTCCGGCCGATGCCATTTTTGTCAAATGGAGTTGGACTTCGTACTTATCGAAATTGCGACAAAGTTTATCGAGTCGTCTCGCTGTTTCACCGTATGCTGGCGCGCTTAAGGCGAAATGGGAGCGAACATGAGAAACTGTTCCCCCTCCGATAATGTGAACTTTTTTTCTGGTCATGGTTATTACCTCGAGAATTGATGTATCAGACGTTTGATTTAAACTTCTTCTTTAATAGTTTAAACTTCATTAAATCATGGGGAAATTTTATAAAGATCGCAGGTATGGCAAGAATATGAAAATTATTGAGAGAAATCTGCAAAGCATTGGCCAATCGTTGTTTGTAAGTCTTCCTAAAGAGTGGACGGAGTTGTTGCATTTACAAAAGGGTTCGTCGGTGAAGATAATTATTTCTGATGAGGGAAAGTTATTGATTCAGCCGGAATTTGTGGCACGAGAGGTAATTAAAGAATCAAGTATTCCAGCGGATGAACACTTTGAGAGACGCTTTTTTCGGGAATATTTTGCGGGTAATACCCGAATAACTATAGTACTTGCAAAGGGAGTGGAGAAGAGAAGGGTATACTTATTTTTGGAGAAGTTTATGAACGTGCAAATAATCGAGGATAAAGGGAATAAAGTTGTTGTGGCTTGTTTTAAGGTTGAAGACCTTTCTATTGAAGAGTGCTTACGGCGAATGTATTTTTTGAGTTTAGGAATGTGGGATGACAAAACACGTGGCAAGAATGCGGATGTAAGCCAGGCGCGATTAGCAATGAACCGGTTTTATTTCATGCTTGTTTTGCAGGTGCGCCGCTACATAGGAGAAGGAAAGTTTGTAGAAGAAAACAAGATCCCACTACTTCGAGCAATGGATATGCGGATGATTGCCGAGAAGATCGAACGCATTGGAGCCATATTGCGGGATGTCAAGATTAATTTAAATGGGCAAGAATCAGTTAGGGATTACTACAAAGCCTGTTTTGATGCGTTTATTGGAAGTAATTATAACAAGGCATTGGGTTTATATCAACTGGGTGAACAGTTACTATCTCAATTTAAATCTAAGAATGGAGACCTCGAACGATTAGTAGTGTACGCTAGAGAAATTTCAACTTTAACTAGATAAGAAAATTGTTACTTTTTAGGAGTAATTTTATAAACAACTCCCATTTTTAGAAAAGTAGTAATTACTATGAACTATACACTCCCCCTTTTAATTGGACTTACTGCATGCGGATCTGCGCGCCAACAAGCTCTAAACCCCATGGAAAGCTATGGTCGCATGCTTGGTGCTTGTGAAGTGATAGAAAATACACTTTCTGAGAGATGGTCATGGAGTGCAACTGAAATGGATGAATATGCCAGACTCAAGGGAGGACTTGCAGACTGCTACGAGAATGGATTTCGTGGTCGTGATCGGGAGTTTTACTTGGCACAAAGAGATAGTGTGCGTGGAGAACAAGAGTGGGATCTAATACCAGGAAATAATCGAGTGAATATTAGTTTTAATGGGATTGACCTATATCATATTGATCTAGGGCCTGATGAGGTACCTATGGTTCTTCAAATCTTACCGGCAGCGGCAGAATTAGAACCACACATTATAGAAGGTCCTTTACTTCGGCAAATAGGAGAAGAACCCAAAACAGTGAATGGTTTGCCTTGCACACAGTATAGTCGTGGTGGAAACCGTACTTGTACGCTTTCAGGTGAAGGATGGACTAATCTTGGTGATATTATCAACGTGACGCCAAAATAAGAGAAAAGTGCTATTATTCTTTTTTAACTTTTAAATCTTCAGAATAATAAATCAAATAGGTTTTATATAAAAAAAAGTGAAAAAATAAAAAAATTTAATATTTACTTCTTGCCGCCTTTAGCGCCGCCTTTACCGCCAGCACCTGAATCTTTCTTCTCAGGAGGAACAAGTTCATCCACGATTTTAAGTGGAATTCCAGCATCAAGCATGGCTTGTCTGATTTTTTTGGACTCCTTACCTTCCTGCTCTTTCATGATGACTTTAGCGCGAATCTCAAATTCAGCACGACGCTTCTCCATCTCTTCACGCAAGCGGTGTTTCTCTTCTTCAAGATGAGCTCGTTCTTCAGCAGTGATTTCTGTTTTTCCAGCTTTGATCTTTGCGTCAAACTGACCAGCAGCAACTGCTTTAAGAGCATCCTGAGCAGTCATTCCTTCAACTAGAACGCCCATTGATTGACAAGTTCCGATTATTTCACGTACTTTCATGGTGAGATCTTTTCCAAGAAGAACGTCGGCTTTTGTCTTTGCTACTTTAATTATTTGCTCAATAGCGAGATCAGCAACTTTCTCTTGAAGAGGGTTACCTGCACCTTTTTCAATACCGGCTTCTTTTTTAATTAAAGCGGCAGCAGGTGGGGTACCGATCTCAATAGTAAAAGTCTTTGCAGTGGTATCTACTATAACTTTTACCGGGACTTGCATACCTTTGAGGTCTGCTGTTTTTTTGTTAATTTCGGCTACTACTAAGCCAATGTTTACTCCAGTTGGTCCAAGTGCCGGACCAAGAGGTGGAGCTGCGGATGCTTTTCCGCCTTCAATAAGCGCGTCTACAACTTGTTTTGCCATGATTGTCACCTAAATTTATTCTAATCGCAAGAAAGGTTGCATCACTTTCCGTTGATGTGCGTAACAGAGGAAGAATCAGGGGTTTATTTATATAGTTTGTGGGGACTTATGCTTAGAAGAGATTTTCCAACTCAACTTTTACTTCTTTAAACTTAGTTGATGACAAGATGCCAAATTTCTTTATGATCAGCGATTTTTTCACTGCAAAGAGTTTATCTACCCTTACTCTACTTTCTTTTACAAGGTGACCATTCTCTAGATCGTCATTTGTGATTATAATTGAGTATGGTTCTTGTTTGATAATAGAAGTGATTGGAGCAAGAATACAATCTTCGGATTTTGCATTAAGTGCATTATTGGATATGATTATAGCCGGCCGAATTTTTGTTCCTTGTAAATCAGAAAAAGGGTACGGCAATAATACTATACTGAAAGACCGAAATAATCGTACAAAATTGTTCGGCCTTTCAGATAATACTGCGCGTTAAAATGTACGAATATTACGGACGCACAGTATAAATCCCGCTGATTCATTGTAGATAGCTTTTCCAAATGTCATCATCAGGATTATCCCACACTTCTCTAAGGGAGTTTTCACTGTGTTTTAAGATGTCATCAAAATTATCTTTTATCTTTGAAGAGAGGGTCTCAGCTTTCTCAATTAAAATTTTGCCATCTTCTTGGACAATAATAAGTTCATCCCCACGTTTTATTCCGGCAGCTTCTCGAACCATAAGCGGGAGAGAAATTTGTCCTTTATCTGATACTTTTATTGTTTTGATAATAACCATAAAAGAGTAAGAAAATTCTTACTTATAACCTTTTGTGTCTTATTTCTTCCATTTTTTTCCTGATAATAACTGTGTATACGCGGGCATCCACATTTCAGAGCTCATGATTAGATGCTCATGGTTACGGATGATGTGGGGAAATTGTTCACGTAAGTCACTCATAATTTTATTGAATTCATGATAATTTTCAACGGCAAACTCAAATTCTAATTCCCAGGGTGCAAGCGAGCGAATATAATACAGAGATTTAGGATGTCTGCGCATCCACTCCAAAAGCGAGGCTTCATCAGACTTAGAAAGGGATTTACAGTAGAGAAAAACTTTAAAGAATTCAAGACCCAATTTATTTAGATCAATTGCTAATCGGTATTGCAGGATCATCTCTTTTTTTTCGAGAATTGCAATTCGCCTGCGAACAACTTCTATGGTAGAATGCAGGGTACGTGCTAATTCAAGCAGTGGAATTCGAGCGTTATTGGCCAGAGTAGAAAGGATTTTAGAATCCAGTTCATCGATTTCATTATTCTCTATTCGACTTCCAAATATAACGTAAGTTCCTTCGCCATCGCTTAGAAAGTAACGCTTCGTGAACTGCTTTGTGTCCACCATCGTCCCGAGTACCCGATTAATTATAAGAGGTTTCCACTCAGAGAGAAGATTATTGATTAATTCGTAGTATTCAGGAACAGATTTACTGAGAATAGCAAGAACACAATCATACGCTCCGTCACACGTGCTCATCCAATAAATGTCTTTGTTACGTTGGAGTGCGTGATAGAATCTTTCACGTTGGAGAGGGATATTTTCAAGCTTTAAGTATATTTTAAACATTAAATAACCCAATTTGGCGGGATTAATAGAGGTTATAAAGCCAGTAATAATTCCTTGTTCTTGGAGTTTTTGTATTCGATACGCAACGACCTCACGACTCTTACGTATTTTTTTAGCGATTTGTGTGTTTGATGCACGGCAATTTTTGTCAAGTGCCGAGAGAATTTTTCGATCCAGAAGATCAATACCAGCAGGCGATGAAAGAGTTGCCATTAAATTTTACTTATTTTGTTATTAGTTATAAACTTTTGCATGAATAGTAATATTTTAGATAGATTATTTTATTTAGTTTGGCATCACTAGGAGAACCGGAGTAATTACTCTTAACCCTAGAAAGATTGGAACCATGGTTTACAAAAAAACAAAACAGACTGAACTTATTGCTGACAACACACGCGCAGTGAGCGCGCCTGTCACAAAACCATTTAGCAATCTGGAGCTACAGAATTTATTCGCTCAGAAGGGATTACAACCTTCTTTAGAAGAGACGATAATTACTAATGAGAGAGCGCTAGGGCTTCGAGCTGCATTTGAAACGATTAAAAATGATACCAAAACACATCAAATGCTTCGCAATTACTGTGGTGAAGCAGAAGGCTTTGTTCTTAATTTTCAATATGGGACTTACGTAGATCCAAACTATGTAGAAGGTTGCGGAGCGCCATGCCCACCGTATCTTTCGATTGATTGTAACTTAACTTGGCCAGCAGATAGAGATATAATGTTAGTGTTTAAACCAAAAGAGTGTTATCTTGCAATTGGTGAGATGCGCGAATACAATACCAGAGAAGGACGATATGGGAAAGAGTCTATAGTTAAAGTCAATGTTCCTAATGACAATGATCGTAAACTCATGACTGAGGCAGGTGCAGCATTATTACACAACCCGGAACATTTTGCACTCTATTTGATTTACACCAAAGCGACGACGGCTCTATCGCTTTCTCAACATCAAAAACAAAAATTGGATGCAACAAGTGATTCAAATAGGGTTTGGAATTGGGATCAGCGTCCCCCTTATGCAGGTCGTTATGATTATAAGTCCCGTACGATTGGCGATGATTTACTTTTAGTTTACAAGAAGGCCATCAGGGATGCAGTGCGATGGCAAGATACATTAAACCACGCCCAGGCATGGGAAAATTGCTCACTCGGCAATATTAGATTTTTCAACAAGAATTACTATCCAACAAGACGAATCGCCACTAAATTAAGTGGGATTGATTTTGAACCGTTGTTTTTTTAGTTTTTTGAGGTTTCTATTTTGTTTAACATAATCCAAACAGATAATAATTATAAACTCATCCAATATAACGTAGAGGTATGGCAATCAATTACAAGAGCATGAAAAATATGGGTTTGGCAATAGGTGTCGGCGGTGCGGTAATGTTCATTGCGACATCTGCTTTGGCTGATTACACGAATGGTCTTAAGGTAGAGGCGGGGACTGCATCGATTGGAGATCTTGAAAATTTGTTACTCAGTTTTGGTTTACCCGGTGCAGGATTGAGTCTTGCAACAGGTGCTGCCATTGAGTGTTATGTTCGATTTCGATCTAGATATTCTGGTAATAAGGGGGATTGAGAATAAGAATATATTGGTAAAATGCACAAGCATTATTGAGCTTTCTAACGTTATTTCAATTGAAAAAAATAATACTACTGACCCATTGATTCTTCAAATTCGTCAGCGCACGAGGCAGAGCAAAAGACGTACTCGTCTTCTTCGATTTTACGAACGACTTTCTTCTCTTCGGTCACAGCAGTCCCACATTCTGCACATTCATCAGCTTCTGCTTCATCAT
Source organism: uncultured Methanosarcinales archaeon (assembly GCA_964362485.1). Classification (GTDB taxonomy): domain Archaea; phylum Nanobdellota; class Nanobdellia; order Woesearchaeales; family GW2011-AR9; genus CAMAVK01. The sequence continues at coordinate 13,487 of CAYIEX010000021.1, forward strand.
TATAACCTTTCATGAAGCCTTCATCGTCACTTGAGGATTCTTCATCTTCAAGAATTTTTTCAGCGTTCTCTTCGTCATCAAAGACATAGTTTTCCATAAAATCGTGGCTCAGTGAGTGGTTTTTAAACTTTTGCATTATAAGGCATATACTTATTGTCTATCCTGACCCAAAAAGGTCAAAAAGCTGTTTTTTGATGCGATTAATGGATCTCTCCCAAGAAAAACCGTAGGCTATTGTCTTGCGGGCATTTTGCCCTAATTTGATTCGCATGGCAGGATCGGCTCGTAGTTTTTCGATTTTTTCTGCAAGATGAACTGCACTACGAGTAGCGAAGAAAACACCATTATAGTTTTTGTGGATATACTTTTCAGGGTAACCAACCTTTGAGACGATTACAGGCAGACCGCTGGACATAGCTTCTAAGGTCGCAAGCGAAGTTGTTTCGGTTAAACTCGGCATTACAAAGAGGTCCATTGCTTTACAGTAGTCGTGTACATTATCAACAAAACCGGTGATTGTACAATTAGGAAGGGCACGGAATGGCTTGATGTCTTTTTCAGCTCCGTTGCCCACAATAAGAAGATGGACTTGCCGCTGCTCTTTGAGTTTTTTGAAGGCTTGCAATAAAGTATGCACGTTTTTCTCTGGTGAAACCCGCCCGATGTACCCAATAATAAAAGCGTCTCGAGGGAGGTTTAGTTTCTCTCGAATTGCTTCCTTGTTACGTAAGGGCGCAAAGAGAGCAATATCAACACCGAGTTTAGCAATTTGAGAATTAACGGTCAAGCCCTTGCGCTTTAGATCTGTTTGGAGTTGAGGATAGGGGACCAATAGAAGATTACTACGATTATACGCGTAAACGCAGAGTTTGCGGACAATATATGCCAGCACATGTCGTAGAGGAAGATTCGATGATTTTTCAAATAATTCCCAGGGAATAACGTGAAGATATGTGGCGACTTTCTTATGGTAATACGAAGCATACAACGTGGCGATAATGCTCGTGAGTGCAGGTCCTTGAACAAAGATAAGATCGTGTTCCCGGATTGCGGCCTTTAGCGTATGGAAGTTAGAAAATGATAGTTTAATCGATGGATACGCAGGGAGGGGTTTTAATATCTTTGATGTTTCTAAGAAGTAGGTTTTTTGGGGAAATTTGCGGTTTTTCTTTCCAAACCGAGGAACGAGAAGTGATAGTGAAAAAGAATCCCCTGCACGAGCCATGAATTCTTCAATAAAACGCACAGTTCCGTCTACTTGGGGAGTGTAGGTGTCCGATACGACGAGGAGTTTGGGTTTCATGGTGCGTAGGATGGGTTTTAGCGCAGTCGGAAAAACTTTTCAGCAAAGCGAGTATGGACGTGGAATCCTTCGCGAACTGCACGAAAGAGGAGAAGGAAGAAGGGATAGATAATGTGAATTTTTTGGCTGTGAAAGGTACGCAGTGCTCTCAATTTTGGCCAAAACGTCGAGTCAATGTTAACGTAAAGGGAAGGGTAGGTAGTTCTAAACGAGACAGGATTCCAAATTGGATATACATAGAGTTCAGCTTTACTCTTAGTTTCTTCAACGATGGCCATGGTGATTTGGTTGACCGCTTTATGGTCTGGATGCGGATCTTCTAGACTATGAGTAAAGATCTTTTGAGGTTTTTCTTTTGCTAAGATCTTGCGTAATGCTTCATCAATCTTCTTTTCTTTATAATCTTCGAGAAAATGGAACTCGCGCAGATCGAATAAAACTACTTTGCACCCCAAAATCACTGCTGCTTCATGGGCTTCTTTGACACGCACTTTCTGGATTACTTTTTTCTTAAGCCATGGATGGGATTTTTCACCATAAGAGAAGATAACCGCTGTTACCTTCTTACCCTCATCCGTGTAGCGCTTAATGGTACCACCCGCCCCTATAACAAAATCATCGTTATGCGCGGAGCAGACGATAACAGATTCTTTTTTTTGGCGTGGTTTTCTGATCGGCATAGCGAGTAGAATGAATACTCTAGAGTTTAAGAAGGTTTGGTCTGTGTTTTCGCTTTCGAATAGGGGATTATAGAATTATATTTGATATTGAATATGGAAAAAAGAAATCAATAATTAGACTACTTTTTTCGCTTTTCGTATCTTTTAGTGTCGAACTCGAAAAGGAAATTGTTCTCGGCTTCAAGAAGTTGAGCTAATTGCTCAACCAATTCTGGTGCAAGCTGACCACTGCCTTGACAATCAGCTTTATGACCCGGTACGTAGAAACAACCAGCTCTTCCTCTGGAATAAGTGGCTTTTCCGGTGAGATCTGTATGTAAACATTGTAGGTTTTGACTATCACCCGCAATTACATAGCACTGAGTATTGTAATCTGACCTTTTTGGAGGCTCATCATTATTGCAACTACTGAGGGTGACAAGAGCAGCTAGACCCATCGGTGGAATTATGTGTTTGAACATTTTTTTATATCTCATTTATTTGTTGATGGAGATATTTGATAAAGACCGATTTATAAATTTTGCGTTACTTTCGAGTAATTATTTTTTAACAGGTCATCAACATGCATGAGTTCGGGAGTGCGGTATTTACGCCACTTGCATCCTTCATCAAGGTAACCAAAAATGTTGGTGCGGTTGTAGCCTTGCGCTTCGAAAAAAACAGCGGTTTCGCGCATAGCGTTACCTGTGACCATATCCTCATCAACAATTAACAAAGTGCGTTCAGGACGTATCTGACCCTCAATAAAAGACTGGGGGGAATGTGCGTGCAGAAAAGTGATAGTTTTCACTTTTCTTGCACCAGAGGAAATATAAAGTATGGTAGACTAATGAGTTCATGTCTTCAATAATTAAGTTTACACGTGATCATACCAATGTCATTGAAGATCTACCTTTTGCGTACTGCAATTCACCCATCTATTTTGAATTTGGAGGGTATGTTCTAACACGTAATGGAGAGGATATACCGGTTCTACAAGACTCACTTTTCCCCCACGAATTTCCAGCAGTCAGACTTCCCAAAAATAAGCTAAATTGGGAGAATTTCTCACTATTATTTGCAACAGAGCAGATGGTGCAACAACTCAAAGATGCCTTAATACCGATACTTCTTACCAAAGAGATAGGGAGAGAATTTTATTATAAAACTTCAGAGTTTATATCGCCACAGGGTGGTTTTAAGAAGAGAGTGGAGCAATTTCAAAAGATGTATCAATACACACTCCATCACGAGTTTGCGTCCGAGAAGATACTTGTATTTTATGAACATTGGAAAAAACAAAGGTTACGAGAAACGTTTACATTTGAAGAATCGGAAGATTTTTTCTTATTCTGTCTTCGTAATTTAAAGAGTCAATGCATTAAACAGGTTTATGTTGTAATTGATGGTAAACTCGTTGGTTTTGCATGGGGCATTGCATATAAATCAGGCAATTGGATAGGATTGCATCTTAAAGTGGATTATTCAATTAAAGGACTCAGCAGATTTTTACATCAGGAGCGGGCAAAGTTGTTTGCTGATTTAGATCTATTTACACTAGGCACAGGTGCACATGAAAAAGGGATTGATTCATACAAACAGGAGTTAGGACCGGTTATTGAAAAAAAGTACTATTATGTTTTAACAGGAAATATTCCAAAGAACTGAAATTTTCGTACAAAATTTCTGCCCTTTGTTTATACAACGGACAGGATAATTTGTACTGCTAACTCTGTCCGTTGGTATAAGTC
>CAYIEX010000022.1:0-16479 GCA_964362485.1 uncultured Methanosarcinales archaeon
CTCACCAAATTTGCCGATAGTGTCATCATCATCCATCGCAAAAGTGAATTCAAAGCATCTAAAATCATGCAGGACCGCTTCTTTGCCAATCCAAAATGCAGCGTTGTGTGGAATAAAGAAATCGCTGAAGTACTCGGCAACGGCAAACAAGTAACTGCCGTCAAACTCAAAGACACAGTCAATCAATCAATAAGCGAACTTAAATGCGATGGCGTATTCTTAGCCATTGGCCACATTCCTAACACTTCCATCTTCAAAGGCACACTCGAAATGGATGAATTAGGATACCTCAAAACCGATCGTTTTACCAAGACCTCCCTTCCCGGCGTCTTTGCCGCAGGAGATGTTCAGGACACACGCTATCGCCAAGCAGTTACCGCTGCAGGATCAGGTTGCGCAGCAGCAATCGAAGCAGAAAGGTATTTAGCGGAGAAAGGCGTGCATTAAATTTTTTACCACCTCCCTCTTACTTTTGGTTCATTCCACCATAGCCTCGCACTCAGCGTATCGCAGCAATGCACAAATGCCGCAAGTGGTCCCTGTTTTCGTCCATCAGGACTCCACATTCCTAATTCTCCTTCAATATAAAGAAGAGCATTACGATGTTCATCATGTAATTGAAATCCATAATGAGCAATCTTTTGATCGACAAATTGTTTAATATACTCTCTCTCCTTAAACTCCTCTTTAATCTTACTCTGTTCATCATACTTCCATGGTTTTTCTAAATCATGTAAATCGAGAACCAAAATTGCATCACTAAGTGTAAAAGGCAGTGCTCGAAAATTACCAAGCTTTGAATAAAATTGTGTTGCAATATTCATCGTTTCAGTAAGATGATCAAGGTACCCACCGACCCAATCTTGATGATTTTTCATTGATCCCTTTGCTAATTGAAATAAATCTTTATTATCTCTATGTAAAGAAACAACGCAAGATCGGTTAGGTTCATCAATCATATCAACTAATTCATCCAATAGGTAGTAGTATTCCATAAAAAAACAAAAATCAAAGAAACTTTTATAATAGAAAAACAACTTAAAAAAGTTTATGGATCTACTCACACTTTTTAACCATCTTTCCCTTAATGAGTATGAGAAACAAGTACTTGCTTATTTGATAACTATAGAATCAGCCGATGCCAAAGCAATTTATCATAACACTAAAGTTCCATTAGGGCGTCTTTACGGTGTTTTAAATGAACTTCATAAAAAAGATCTTCTTATTCCTATTCCTACAACCCCAAAACGTTTTACTATCAAAAATCCAAAAGAAACATTTAAACGATACCTCGAAAAAGAGCAAGAAGCCGTGGCTAAACTAATCCTTGCAGTTGACACTATTGTCCTCCCACCGCCTCTTCTTACATTTCCAGCGAAGTCTCCTACCGTCACATTCTTTACTGGTCGTGATGAGCATCTCCGAGCAATCTACACTCTGTATGAAAAAGCGAAAAAAGAAATTATCCAAAGCTCACCTTTGTTCATTGGCTCAACTGCTATTCGCATAGCGCGTGAACGTGCGATAAAGCGTGGCGTTAAAATTCGTATTATTACTCATAGCAAAACCAAAGCAAACCACGAGGCTATAACACATGCTCTTAACCTTGCTATTCCCGTAAAGATCCTACCTTCTCCCGACCTTCTAAGTCTCACCATCATCGATAATCACGAATTCATCCTGGGTGTAGAAGACTATCACAATAAAGAAGAACGTTTAGTTCTTTACAGTAAAAACAAAGCCCTCCAAGAAACACTACAACAAACCTTCGAGAAACTCTGGCACAACGCTACGCCGCTGCCCTCTTAACTCTCTTTTTCACACGGCGGAGTTCTGTATCCTCCCAGCGAAAGATCTGCGCCTGAATAATCAGCGCAATGACCTGGATAGCTCCCATCGAAATAAATAACAGTTCGAAACTGGCATAACTCACCACAAATCCTCCAATAACCATCGAAATTGCGAGCAAAATCTTACTCTGTCCTTGAGCAAGCCCCCACGAAAATCCCCTCTCATTTTTTGGCTGATACGTCGAATACAATGCATACCATGTTGGAGTTGCAAGAGCAGCCGCCAAACCTAAACCACCTTCTACCACAAAGAGCTTCCACGGAACATCAACCCACAAGTATGCAAACGTACACAACGCATTAAGTCCATAGCCCGCCACTAATAATTTCCGCTTGATTCCTGGTCTATCCGAAATCGCTCCCACAAAGACAATGCTTACTCCTGTCACAACAAGGTACACAGCCCAAGCCCATGTAATATCAAGAACACTCCCCCCGATTTGCGCAGTAAACACCGCATAGAGTGGCCCAAAAAGACCTTCCCCCAGCATCCATATATTATTAGCGTACAGAAGAATTTTAACTTTGGCATTGAGCATAGATAAATGTTAATAGTATGGTTTATAAAAGTTGTTTTTGAGTAGATAAATGAAACTAAAAGTTAAATCCGTCTTTACACCGCAAAAATCATTCCAAACCCAAAACTACGCTCCAATCAAATTGAGGAGATAACTTATGCCTTGGGCTATATATTGATAGGTTAGATTCAATGCCAGAAGGAACAAGAAGAAGAAGCCTATTTTAATGTAAACTTTATCTCCCACAACTTGACCTTTTAATTTTCTCATGAATGTCTGTACCATACGACCCCCATCAACAATGGGGAGAGGGAGAAGATTAAAAAGACCAATCCCTAAACTGAGCATGGAAAGCCAAGAGAAGAATGCTCTCGCTTCATCTATTATATTAAAATAAAACCCTGTACGAGTTCCTACGTATTCTTCTTTCATCATTCGTACATCGTGCGGTGCATAGACACCCATGTAGGCTCTAGTGTTATCTTGAGGATGAGATGTTAAATTGATTATATAGTCTTTGCCATCTGCTGTTAATGTTATACTATCACCTGGTTTCTTTGAACTAATAATTGTCTGTGCTTCTGCAAAGGAATTAACTCTTTGCCCATCAACCCTCATAACAAGTGTACCTGGCTTAATACCCGCCTTTTCAATAGGAAGATCTTTGCCATCATATTTATCGAAAGTAAAACCAACTGACTCTTGTGTTTGTTGGTTTAAATCAATATATGTGGGGGCTATTACAACAGAAAGTATCAACAATGCAAGAAGCGCTAGTATTACATTAGAAAATGCTCCTGCAGCAAGGATAGAATATTGCACTGTATCCTTTTCTTTGGACATTTTCTTCTCGTTCGGCTCCACAAAAGCACCTAAAATAGGTCCAAACAATACAAAGCCGGTATTCTTAACCTCAACATTATGTGCCCTAGCGACAACACCATGGGCGAATTCATGTACTACTGCTATAATAAAAATCATAATAATCCAATGCCAAAACTCTAATACTCCCAAGCCAGGTATGCTAATTCCAGGAACAACGAGTGATACTGTGTTTACGGCTGTTGGTACTGTCATCAAATCATAGAGATTTTTAATCAGTAAAAACGCGATTAGACCCATCCCAATAAAACCAACACCAATTCCAATGTAACCTAATAGAATAATCCACTCACGGTATTTTTCAGAAACCCGATCCATCCAGGCAATACCCCATTTAGTACGCAGCAGTAAAATAACCTTCGCTTGCGTTTCAAAACGCTTGCGGTAAATAAAAATAATGACACCTAAAACAAGATAAAATAAAATGATAATTTTATACTTCAAAACAAAGTCTAGTATAGTCTCGAACATATGTTAAATGCTTTTTTTTAGGTATTTATATCTTTCCGTTTCAATTCCAGAAAAATACAAGCAAAGAATATACCAAAGGACTGAAATTTTCGTAGAAAATTTCTGCCCTTTGTACACTCAGAAACAAAGTTTCTGGTGTGCCGGAAACATTGTTTCCGTGCATATACAACGGACAGGATAATTAGTACGATTAATTCTGTCCGTTGGTATACAAAAATAAAACTAAAATACTCTATTTCTTCCTTTTAGGTCGTAGCTTCTTGCCATCACAATTACGGCATTTAGCTTTACCCTGACTAACCTTTAAGCTTGGTACGCGAATCTTTGCCTTGCAATTTCTGCACACAAAGATATTCTTCATGATTCGTGCTTGTGCTTCTTCAAATTTAACCATTTTAATTCTCCTTATTTAACTTGCTTCATGACCCGGGTTCCAACCATGGTCCAGTATAGTACTTCTACACCGTCACGAACCTCGCCTGCAAGCTCTTCGGGTATGTCCATCTCAAACGTTTCGTATGTTTCTGTATCCATAACATTTGCTTTGGTTCCAGCAATAGAGAGAACCTGTGCACTCTTTTTCTCAATAATTGGAACTTCAACACGATCATGACCAGGCATAACTACGTTTCGTTTCTTACCATCTAATAGGCCAACAGCCATTAAGTTCACTTTTGCATGACCGTGCTTACCTGGTCTTGATGTAGCCGTATCCGTAATTTTACAGGGGGCATTATCAATAATAATCGTATCACCTTTATGAAGCGTACCAACGCTTACTAATTTTCGCTCGTCCATGAAAGATCACCTATTTAACCGCAAGTTGGATATCCTTTTCCGTAACAGTCTTTCGTCCTGCATGTTCTGCAAGTTTCTTTGCTTCAATTGCAATCTCAAGACCCTTCTGTTCAAGAACCTCAGCTAATGCTTCTTTGGCATCATCCGAGACACGTACAACTCCCACTTGACGCATAATTTTATCCATCGCGTTATGGGAGAGAAAAGACTTCTTGACCATAGAGAACAAAAATAGCCCCCCTTTTTTAAATGTATCGAAAAAAGGGGCTTTGCCGGACAAAACTGCAAGACGGATGCATTTACAACTCCGCTCGATGATATTTCACCCAGCACGTCAAAGAACGCTTTTGTACCAAAGGATCACTAATCGAGACTGCATTGTACTGTTGCTCATGGGCATAATCTATTATTGTATCGTACGTTAAAACAAGAGTTTGCGCTAAATTAGAAAGAAGTAATCCTTCCTGCCTTTGCCAAAAAGTATTTGACTTAACCGGCGTCCCATCTTTACGACAATAAGATTCGTTTGCTGCGTACAAGAAATAGAAGTGAGAATTCTATTTCTGTGCTGAAAATAAGTAGATTCTTATTTTCATGCACCAGTGCAAAACTACAATATCATCAAGTGCATCAAGACTATCAAGTTGGTTCTTAACCCTTTGTTGCAACTCCATATCCTGAGACGCCGTGAGTCTGACGCGGCTGTTGTACCAGATCAATCCAACCATTCCCAGCGCTCCTACGCCTGCTGCCAGTGATGAATAAAACAAGGCTTCCGTTTCCATGATTTCACCATGTCACCCCCTCTTTTAATCATTTCGCTTCTCCTCTTTGTTGATCTAATGAACGACATATAAACAAATCTCGTGACAATCACAAAAAGTATAGAGCAGAAATTAATATAAGGGGAGAGGAAGAAACAACCTCAGTCGAATGGCTCCCATCCTTTCTTTAAACCAACTTATTGAATGCGATTCTCTCCAAAACGCAGTTCGTCTCTATAACAATCAAGGACTACATCCTATTTGGTCGTACCAAACCCGTGATTTACTTCGCCAGGACTTTCAACATCATAAAGAAGCACTCCTCCGTCAAGCCAAACATAATGAGCCCCAGCTTCCCATTATCACCCTAGCCGATGCTAACAACCGACTCTATGATCTTGTTCCCCTCCCTCCCTCAAATTTACCTCAAAAAGATCAAGAGATGTACTACGTTCCTTATCAGTCCCTGCATCCCCCCATTCTCTGTCCAACAAGTCTTGATAAAATCGCTGAAGAGTATGACCTCAAACCCCGCCTTCCTGTTGCCGATCGTCTTGCGGTACAAAATTTCCAAAAAGCAATCCATTTTCTAGAAGGGTCCTCCATTGTTATGTACGGTGCATACACCACTGCCAAATCAATGGTGACAAATGGCAAACGGTCATTTCAAAATCTGTGCCAGATTCCCTCATTCTTTTGGGCTGATGAACCCGTTTTTGGCGCAGTTGAATACAAAAAAATCCACCCTCTCTCTGCGTACACGAACCACATGAAACGCACCGCCTATATAGCGGAGTTTATGCGGTCATTTGTTACAGAGTCAAACTCTCCGAAAACTTCGCTTTTACTCAGTCCAGAAGATCTACCCTATGTGCAATACTTTCTTTCCCATCCTCTTCCTCGAAAAATGACCAAAGAAGATGCTAAATTCGATGTCTGGCAAGCGCAAATAAAACCAAAGACATATTCCAAGCGTATTAAGAAATTTAACCGAAAATTAAGTCGCTGCTATGCCTATGGTATTGCCACCAATGCTCCTACTGTTTACGCTATGTATCTTGGTTGCGAACAACTCTACCGGCAATTCTTCTAAAAACCAAGCATTCGATTCAAAAAGGACTTCTTTTCTTTGCTCCTCAGACTTCGCAAATACTGATGAATCTCAGCATCCACCGTTTCAAAGCCAGGATACCGCTTTTCATCAGCGCGAAAAGTCGGACTATGAAACGAATCTCGTCCATCTTTCGATTTGAACTGATGAAACTTATGCAGCATTTCATGATACATAACATAATCCAAAAGCCTCACTGGAGCCTCACGAAAAATAGTAGAAACGGTAATTGTATCACTGTGAAAATTATAATGAGCAAGTCGACGTGTTGACGCTGTTCCCCATACCAAGTTCGGCTTCTCCAAATGTCCTCCGAAAAAATGCAAACTCATCCGCTCAAATGACTCTTTGAGAATAGGATCAAAATTTGCTTTCACAATCATAGTTGGAATAGTGCGAATAAAGTGATGGTATAATTCAACATTCGAAGAACTCTTCTTTTGCCTCATAAGTTTTAACAACAAATGTTGTACCAGACCAATTTTAATCTCATTATCAATATCCTTCCACTGTAAATTGAGTGCCACATGAATATGTTTCCCCCGTAGTTTGATATTGGCATTAAAATCAGACAATCTCCTATTGTATTCTACAGAAGTCGTATACTCCAGCACCTTGTCTGGAAATAACCGCTCATATGACTGCTCAATAAGATTCATAGTAACCAAAATATGAAAGTTAATTTATTTCTTTCTCTCATTAAGCTCTTCTAACTGCCTGTAAATTTGATTAAAGTTTGTTTGAGATCGCAAACCTGACGTGACAAGGCTGTACTGTAATTGTTCAATCACATAACACTTAATTTCCTCCTCAGAACAGTGGAATAACTCTCCATTTTTAGCCGCCCAGCAAAGATCAGGAAATTCATCAAACAAACGAAACCTTCTTTTACCAGAATAATAACTCTGTGTTCCAATAACTCCCGCATCTCTTCCGATGAGAACTCTATAGAGAGAAACATTCTCCACTGTAATTTTATCTCTACACATCCAAACGTGATTTCCTTCACCAAGATAAACATCATTCCTCTCAACAAATCGCTCAATAATACTGTCTAACACCCTCCATCTCAGACTTTCACCATCAAGAAGGCGAAAATTAGACCGGCCAATGTCATCCCAATCACCGGGTGCCCATGGGTCAGAGAGCCTGGTTCCATCAGTTGTACATAAAGAAGAATCCATATTTGCATGTAAAAGGAATGGTTCCGGATTAATTATATCCTGGTCGTCAATATAACTATACATACTATTCTAATAAAAATGGCCATTAAATAGTTTGTGGTCTTACTCTATATCTCAAAGCGTAATATGGCACCAATACCACCCATTTCTTTAAGCTGAACACCTTCGCGTGTTTCTATAGAAATAATCTTAACTGTCGTCCCCCCAAGCTGGGCTCTCTCCTCAAATTCCATAATCTTATCTTCTGGCAGACTCTCCGAGAGAAGTAATAAATCCGCAGCATTCATCTCCAAAGCGCGCAGCGTCTCTTTTTCACCATAAGTAACTTTTTTGTAGTTCTCGCGCAATGCCGTGAAAAATTGAGTCATAATCTTTTTTTCCTGTGAAATCTCTTCCTCAGAAAGTAAATCCTCTGACTTATCAAGTAATTCTTGCACACCAAACTCCTCAGTATATGATAAATCCTTTGTTCCTAAAATCTTACGTTGCAAGTCCCCCGTAAGATATTCATGGTTTAAAAAGTCATTAATTGTAACACCTGGCCCACCAACAATAATTCCTTTCAAATTCGTGCCCAGCGGCAAGAACTGCTCTTTCATATACTCACACACTTTTTTAAAATGATCCTTGAGGGCACCCTCACGAAGTCGTGCGAAACGCGCAGCCGACTGACCGCCCGCTTTGAATTTTCCCGGCACTTCTGAGTGCGTTTTTTGTAAGATAGTGAACGTCTTTCCTCGTAGCAGCGCAATTGTCGCATCGCGTTTATCTAAAACCACAAGACCATATACATTATGCTCATACATCATATTTTCCAGTATATCTGTTACAAATACTTTATCGCAGCGGTAAATACGAGTATTAAGAGCTACCGGTGGTTCAATACTCCACACCCGAACATCTTGTTTTCCTTCGGATGAAGCAATGTTTCCTGAAAAAACCGCAAGGCCATTGAGTGGAGTCCGGTTATATAATCGAAGGTGTTGAATCATCTTTTCGAGCGCCATTTGTACATTTTTGCGCGTCGATGTAGACTTAATATTAGACGCCGTCCCTTGCTCCTCTGCGAGGTGCTGGGTGATCTTTGTGAGCTCATAATCTTTAGGGATATAGACTGAAACAAACTCTGTATGCTGAGCGCGATGGCTAGCAAGCTCTCGTACCATTTTCTTCAAGTGCAGCTTTGCATGAGCGTCCATTGCCATTATCCCTATCACAAGGTAGACGCTTTATAAAACTTATTCTCCTCATCGTATACATAGATTCGAGTAAAGAAGTCTTTTTGAATGCCATTTATTTTCTACTCTCATGTCCTACTTGGATGAATTATTACAATTAACCCGTTCCTCTACTGACCTTGTCCATCCTCTGCTTCATGTCCATGATACTCCTCTTCGGCTAGGTCAACTCAAATTCGTCCAAAGCCGCCGCAATAAATCAGAAATTTTAGAAAAAATAGGGGCATACCCCATCCAGCTTACAGCACGCAAAATAGCGAACACGGTTCCCATTATTCTTCCCTATAAAAAAGATGGAACCCTCGCTTCACTTAACAAAGTCCATATCAATTCGGCCAAGACAGAAGATGACATCATCCACATACTCTATGATTATTGCGATAATTCTAAAACCAAGAATCAATCTCAGTACCTTGATAACTTATTTCATCAAAGTTTTCCTATTGCTGAGCTTCCTGTAGCCTCTAATTTCAAACTAAATCTGCACACATTCACAAAAAGTAACGTTACAACCTATCAAGGTGATTTGAGTAAAACCGAAGCATTCTCATCCAATGCTCTTACCTGTATTATTCGCTACGAAACAAATGGACAGGACTTATCCGGCTTACGCTTCACATACTGGAGCCATCAACAAGACAAATTGCCTCGCTTTACTAATATTGATAATTACCTAGAATATATCATTGCCAATATTGGTACTATTGATCAACCACAACCCCTCAAACCAAAATATGCCAAGCCCACTGGTTCATTTATTCTATCCAAAGAAGCATCCGGCGTTGTACCATTCGGCGTTATAAATCTTGCACCAATCCAAACTCGGAATTACACTCAAACCCGGTATCTATTCCCCAACGGATCAATTTTTGCATTCAACCGTGACACTCTCAAAGAAGATTCTGTTACGACAAAGTGGGATCCAGAGGCTACGTTCAAAAAAATAGTTCCCATGTTCATGTGTCCCGTACGGGATGACGTTAATACATTTAAATATGGTCGGCACGTGAAGTAAATGATGATTTCCACGCGTGAATGTCTTCTATTACCCTCTTCTCAAAATCTTTTTCTGTAGTCTCATAAGATGCGACTGTATGTCCATGATCTAAAGCTTCCCCCAAACACACCTGTAATCGCTCCACATCCAAATTCTCCTCCACTTTCTTTTTGGAGTAGCGTCGTGCCTTCAGTCTCTTCTCGAGGAGTTTCAAGTCACTGCATGTCAAAACGATGCATAAATCAACAAGAGATTTTGCTAACAGGTGGGCAATATGCGAGTCCAACACAACATCTTTTTTATGTTTAGCAAGATACGTTCGCACGAATTTATCAACCGTGGTATAATCCAAATCATAGCATCCTTTCACCCGGTTATATTCAATTGATAACTCTTTATAATGCGGATGCAAATCCAAACGTAAAAATCCCAATTTCCGCGCCAAGACTTTTGCCAAATGCGACTTTCCCACACCTGGCGTACCCGTAATCACAATTAATTTTCCCACATAGTAATCAAATCATCTAGAATTATAAACCTTTCAGTCGTTCATATTCGGCCTGAACCCGTTGCGCAATCGTATCGGGAATAGTAAATCTCGGCTGCACTAACTCTCCAAAATCTATAACCCTCGGTAATTCTAAATAGTAGAACTTCAAATCGTCGTATTCATACTTACCAAATTTCCACTTCACCTTTCGCAGTTCTTCTGCTGAGAAGTATTCTTTCACAATCTTTCTGATTGTAAATTTAGGGATGGGATCAACCATCTCTTCAGGAAAATAAATGAGCGTTTGTCCTTTAAACCGTTCCACCGAAATTTCTCCTCTCCTGACTCGCTCAAAATCCATTTTCTTCCTCCAATAATCGTTGTACCCCTCCATGCAGTGCACTTTTTCTAGCTACCAAATAAGATCGCACCGCGGAATCCTCATTTTCTTGAAGAAATGTAAACAGATAATTACCAAAGCGATCTTGCGTATACGGATCACTCCAATCAATCTGATCAAGTAAATCAATCGCCGCATATGGGTCAACTCTGGCACATCCTATAAAACAGATACAGCCGTACTTCCCAGGAGCAATACTAAGTTGCTCTGTCCAAAATGTGGGGGGCAAAGGTGCTCGTAGAGCCGCAAGCAATTGAAGGGTTCGAGAATAAAGTTCAATACCCTCAGATTTCATCAATTCTTCTGGCTTTGGTTCAATAACATCAAGGTAGCGTTGGATTTGCTGATAAGGGGTAATTAATCTATTTTCCAAACTTAGACGCGATTTAGTTGTAAGTGAGTTCACCATCATCAATAGCTCATCGAGAGCCTCAGGATGCCACTCTTCCAATTTTCTCACCAATCGTGTATAAGAATCATCCAGACTCCACTCTATCCCCTTATACATGGGCATCCGAAGATGCGGCAAAAGATCTACTAAGTCGCAAAAATCCCTATGCATCATTCTGCAGGTTCTAGTCATACGGATTAAGTCAGAATGATGCAAATGGTCTTTAATAAATTCCCCCCACTCATCTTTCTCCAGCGTATCATAACTCTCCGGTTGAATAGTTCCACTAACTATAATCATTTTAGTAAGATATGACATACATCATTCTTAGAATTCAACTATAAAAATAAATAGCTACTCCAAACACAATACAAAGAAAAGTTCCCTCCCCAATCAAAAGTCACTTTTATTGACCTTGTCCTTTGGTCTGTGTGTTCTATGATGATTTTTCATAAATCGCTCTACAAGGTGTTTGTGAAGAACCGATTCTAAAATCACAATCAGTAAGAACAATATTACCATATATCCCACTAATATCAGTAGATCAAGACCCACTTCACCAAGAGAACCATTGAAAATAAACAACTCACGAATCACTCGTTCGGCAACCACAAACGGATTATAAAATATTATTTCGCGCAGCATCGGTGATATTCCTTCGAGCGGTAAGATCACTCCGGACACTGTCAAAAACAACGTTCCGAGTGAAATAGAACCAAGTGTTGCTGTTTCTTCGGAAGAAAAAATGTATCCTACAATCATCCCAATAAAAGTAAAGATACTTGCAGCGATAAAAAGAATTAACGCTACGCCAGGCATCACACTAACACTAGATGGCAAAAAGATTAATGAAATTAATATGATTACTACAATTTGAATTAAAATTAAAATCAAATTTGTCAAGTACGTTGATAATATAAAAATCATCTTATGGAGTGGAACAAAATAGTTCCGTAAAAAAGCAGGACTGTTCTTCTCAATCATCACCAAAGTCGTTCCAAGTAGTAATGATCCAAACATAACTACTAAAACAAGAAGCGCGGGAAAGAGATAATTCAAATATGTCCCTTCCGGACTAACCTTTTCTATCTTAGTAACAAGAGGCGATGTAATTGTTGCTGCGTCCGTTACTTTCTGACCTTCCAAATTGGCTTTAAGCTGGTCAAGCGACATAAGTACACCATCCATGGCAGTAATACTTTCTTGGAGAGTCGCTGTTGTACTATCAAGGCTACTACTTGTACTGCTAATTCCTTCTGCTGCCGCACTCAATTTTGCTTTTGCAGAATTTAAGTCACCTTCAATTGTTGCCACGAGAGCAGCAACACTAGTATTACTCTCTCCACTTAAACTCATACTCGCATTATTCAACGCCATACTTGCGTTTAATAGTAACTCTTCGAGTACCACTTTGTCACTACTACTAATATTAGAAGTATTAAGGGTCGTAAGTGCTGTTGTCAAAATAGTCTTACTTGAATCAATGTGTGCTCCTGCGGTTGTCAAAACGGTTACATCATACAGAGTTGCTGGGGCTGTTAAGTCAACACCTTGTAAGCTAGTTTTCGCCGTTTGAGTATTACTAGACGCCGCATTATTTTTATCTTTAATAGAGCTAATCTCTCCCTTGCGCGCCTCAATATTTGTCTTTGCATCGTTCAACCTTGTCAGCAAGTCAGTACTAAGTCCCTGACTTATCTGTTCCGACTTAAAATCAAATTTACTCTGCACACTCTGCTGAACCATCCACACTAAATTGATCCTGCTTGGGTCAACATAAAAAGTAATCTCTTTTGCCGTGTTGCTATCTACCGCTAAGCTTTCGGGTAACACAATACAGGTGTGGACATAGCCCGATTTAATATCATCGACACAAGGCTCAACACCCCCCTCGTACTTGACTACTTTAAACTCTTGCTCTTCTTGAAGCATTGCTACAAACGCATTCACATCCTCTGTAAATGTAGGAGCACTCACTCCAATGTTAATCGCATACTTTCCTTGTGTGTCATAGGATAATCCCAACACTAAAATTAATAATAATGGTGCAAAAACAACAATGAGCGCCGAACCGCGTGATCGTAATAACAATTGGATATTTTTCTTTGTTAAAAGCCAAATTGATTCCATTCTCATTGCTCCGATGTAACCCGTTCAAACACTTCATTAAGCGATGGCTTACGCAAATCCATATCATGTAAGTATAAATTCTCTTCTTTAATAATTGCAAGAATCGCTGCAACTGCTTTTTCTACATGACTTGGGTATATAACAATACTGCGCCCCTGATCAACAATCTTCTCAATAGGAACTCCTTTAAGCTTCTTGAGAAGTCTCTCTTTGTCAACTCCGCTTCTGATGTTAATTGTAAAATGATCTCTCAAGAACGGTTTTTTAACATCATCAACAAGCCCATGGGAATGAATCTTTCCCTTGTGTAAAATCATAATTTTATTACACACATTCTCTATGCTTTCTAAATGATGTGACGCAAGTATTACTGTAATGCCTTGTTTATTCACCTGCTCTAAAAGTTGCAATACGTCGCGTTGTAAAATAGGGTCTAAGTCTGCCGTAGGCTCGTCTAAAATAAGAATCTTGGGCTTGTGCACAAGACTGCAAGAGATGTCCAATCTTTTTTGCATACCTCCCGACAAATGTTCGGCAAGTTTATGTTTATCATCATCTAACTTCATAAACTTCATCAAACTATCAATGTTACCTTTAAGAGTTAGATTATGAAGCCCATAAAGTCGCCCAAAATGATCCATGTTCTCCTGAACCGTAAGCTTATGATAAAATGAATTATGTTGAGGTGTAAAACCAATATGTTTTTTAATTTTATGAAAATTTTTGTGCAAGTTCTTTTCTGTTTGATCAACTTTTGAGTAATACGTAACTTCACCCTCACTTGGTTCGATAAAACCCGCAATTGTATTAAGAAGAGTTGTCTTACCACTCCCCGATTGACCAATGACTCCTAAAAGATCACCTTCTTCAATAGTAAGGTTAATATCATCCAAAACACGATGATTCTTGTACTCTTTCGTCACCCCTTTTAATCGGATTAGATCCACGTCTCTGACAAACAAAACCACGTTTATAAATGTTTTGGGCTCTCATGTGCATAGCATCATAAAGTCAAAACCCCATATTTTACAGAAGCGAGCTCGTCGCGAGGGGTTGCTCCCTTCGGGAACGCAGAGCAATAGATAATATTATCAGGGGTTTTGAAGATGCTATGCCCATACGGGCTCTCTCGACGTTTGGTTGAACCACCTTCGAACAAACCTTCAAACGAGTTTGAAATAAATTATTATCTCAGTACATACCACTGTCTCGCTATAGACACCACTGCACACAACCACCCCCTGCCCATCCTAGCCTATCCTTACACAATCTTTATATATGGACCACTTGTCTACTTTGCTCAATGCATCCTATTATTGCCAAGATCAAAAATGTGTATGAAGAAAAATATAAGCTGCTGCTCATTATCCCCTTTCTAATCCTACTGTTTGCTTTTATTCAAATAGGCCATCAATATGCAACAACCGGTGATTTCGTCAATAAGGGTATAACTCTCAAAGGCGGTTCAATCATCACCATCCCGGCAACGGACACTATCACCAGTCTTCAGCTTGAAGAAAAGACAAAAAATGGTTTTGGCGAGATTCATGTTCGCACAATTGGCTCTGATGATAATCCCACTGCATTTATTATAGAGTCTGAAATCCAGGATTCAGCACAATTAGAATCTCTTCTCGAAACTATCATCTCTGAAACTTCTTTATCACGAAAAGACCTAAGTGTTGAAATTATCGGAGCATCTCTTGGTAATAGTTTTTTCAAGCAATCTCTTATAGCTCTCGCAGTCGCTTTTCTCTTAATGGGAATAGTTGTCTTGCTTTATTTTAGAACCATCGTTCCTAGTTTTGCTATCATTCTGGCAGGATTCTCCGACATTGTTGTTACGCTTGCCATATTTAATCTTACGGGAGAAAAACTAAGTTCCGCAGGAATCGCTGCCTTTTTAATGCTCATTGGGTACTCTGTTGATACCGACGTTCTTCTCACCAGCCGCGTTCTTAAACGCAAAGAAGGCACTATCATGGAACGAGTTTATAGTGCAATCAGCACAGGTCTTTCCATGACTGCGACGGCACTTTCTGCTGTTCTTGTCGCGTTAATCTTCGTTAAAAGCGATGTTATCTTTCAAATCATGCTAATTCTCTTTATTGGTCTTCTCGTTGATATGATCTTTACTTGGATTCAGAATGTAGGCATCCTTCGTCTCTACTTGGAGAAAAAGAAAAAATGAAATTCAAACGTATATTTACTAATTGGAAAGTAATTCTCCTCCTGGTATTTATTGCCTTTTCACTGGTTTCAATATTCTCCCTCACTCCAGCATTGTTCTCCGAAAAAGGCGTTACAATCCGAGGAGTTGATCTTAATTCGTCAGCTCTCGATGCAGGAATTCAAAATCCAACGGGCAAAATGCAACCATTAGCCCGTGAGCAAGTCCTTGCCCTCAATGGAAAGTCCGTACACAGCGTGGAAGAATACCATCTCATTGAAAGCCAACTCATTTTAAATCGTTCCGTTCAGGTTCAAACAACGAAACAGGTGTATAATGTCGTTACCGTGGCGAACGAGGAAGGAAAACCTTCACTTGGATTACGTGTAAGTGCTGCACCAACTACTAATCTTCGTAAAGGTTTAGAGTTAGAAGGTGGTACTCGTGTTCTTCTCAAACCCGCTGAGCAAATCTCATCCGATGATCTTCACTCAACTATGGATAGCCTAGCTGAGCGATTAAACGTGTATGGCTTAAGTGATGTTATTATACGTGAATCCTCTGATCTCTCGGGTGATAAGTTCATATTGATAGAAATTGCAGGTGTTACCGAAGAAGAGGTGAAACAACTGCTTGCCAGTCAAGGTAAATTCGAAGCGAAAATTGCTAATCAAACAGTCTTTGCCGGTGGTAAAAAAGATATTACCTATGTATGCAAAACTGCGGACTGTTCCGGAATTGACCCTCGTATTGGTTGTTTTGATGCCCCTGAAGGATCTGGTTGTGGCTTTTTCTTTAGTATTGCGTTAAGTCCCCAAGCAGCAGTGAGACAAGGTCAGCTCACTAAAAATCTCCAAGTAATCAATGAAAATGGACAAGCCTATCTAAGCGAAGATCTCATTCTCTACCTCGATGATGTTGAAGTAGATCGTTTACGTATTGGTGCCGAACTACGCGGCAAAGAAACAACGGAAATACAAATCTCCGGCTCCGGCTTGGGACGAACCGTAGAAGAAGCACAACAAGTCTCGCTGCAGAATATGAAGAAACTCCAAACGGTTATCTTCACCGGCAGTCTTCCCGTT
>CAYIEX010000022.1:16489-17124 GCA_964362485.1 uncultured Methanosarcinales archaeon
AACTTGAAGTTGTCAAACTCGACACCATCTCTCCCACCTTAGGTAAAGAGTTCCTCAGTAACGTCATCCTCGTTGGCCTCTTTGCTCTTATAGCCGTCGCCGGTGTTGTTCTTATTCGGTACCGCAGACCAATTGTTGTAATCCCCATGGTTCTCTGCCTTCTTGCTGAAGTTGCGATGCTCCTTGGGTTTGCCGCATTTGCTCGTTGGAACCTTGATATGATAGCCATCGCCGCTCTCATTGTTGTAATTGGGACCGGTGTGAATCATCTTGTAATTATTACTGATGAAGTTCTTCGTGGCCAAGTAGTTCATGTCTGGCATCAGAGAATCAAAAATGCCCTATTCATAGTCGTTGGTGCGTATCTAACAAATCTTTCAAGCCTCTTCCCTCTCCTTTGGGCAGGAGCTGGTCTCGTCAGAGGTTTCGCTTTAACAACTATTGTAGGTCTCTCTTTTGGTGTATTAATAGCAAGACCTGCCTACGCCGCTATTATTGAAATACTTGCCGAAGAGTGATCAGATGATTCCTGTGCGTCGTGCAATTATGTTAATGATGTTCTGTACGCTCTTTACTTCAACGGGTCAAATCCTCTGGAAAATGGGTGTTTCCCAAATCGATTTTGCCAACCTTCT
>CAYIEX010000023.1:0-14630 GCA_964362485.1 uncultured Methanosarcinales archaeon
TAGCACAGACGTATAATCATGCAGAAATGTGCGATATTGCTCCCCCACTTTCATGCGATGTTCTCTTGCTTCTTCTTTCGCCAAATGCCACGACGCATAGAAAAATTCACAATCAAATCCTAAATACAAGTCAATCATCTTAAACTCTCACAACCCTTACCGGTTTCTCTTTTGAAAGCCCAATTCGCACAACATCCGTTACATTCACATAATGCCGTGTTTCTTGACGCGAATCACATGAAACAAAGTAGCCATCCCTATGTGGTTCAATAACGAGCTCTGAATCGTCACTAATAATTTGCGAAACAAAAGCAGGGGTTCTCTTCAAGTTAGGTTCACGTACAATAAAACCAAATCCATTAAGATCCTTACTAAATGGCGTTCCACCTGCATTATGATACCACGCCGTCGACCCAGTACCCGTAGCGACAATAAGACCCGAGGAACTGAAACTCTCTTTCTTTTGACGAAATGAGAGCGTAAACGAGCATGTCATGTCGGGTTCTGTTGGACCAAAGAAGATATCATTAACTGCAAGAAACGATAGTTTCCTTCCATTTACCAATGCATACAATCTTCTCCACGCTTCAATGTGAAACTCCCCCATTTTCAATTTTAGTAGAGATTGTTGTAAATTGCCTTTATGTATAAACGTAAGCGCACCAACACTTCCTTTTTTAGGATCTTCCGAGCGATCAGAATTACACCCAATCAGCAGGCTTTGCTCAAAACGCTGTGCTGCCTGTAAAAACATTCCATCTCCCCCGCACGTCATCACCAAATCATGCTTGCGCACATCGATTTTATCCATGATTTTCTCAGAGACAAACATCATAGGTAAATCCAACTCGCGCACAATAACGGCAAGCATTGTTTCGAAATCTTTTTGATTGCGATGACTTTCTCGAATTGTTTCCTGCCGCAGAAGCGGTAACTGTAAAAATGTTTTTCGTCCTTTTTCACTCATCATATACCGATCATATGTTGTGACCTTAGTAATACATACAATATTTTTGAATGTCATTTTCTTTATTCAATCTGTCTTCTTTATTCAATCCGATTTGCAATTGAATGCATTCTATCATACACTTTCAACGCGCCAAATATCTCACGCAGTGTTGGATCAAGTGCCCCTTCCAATGCCCGTTCAATGTCATGGATCGTCTCTGCTATCTGCTCTTTTCTCTTCCCCCGTAGCTGGTCATAGATTGTTTTTCTCACGTACGTTGCTGAAAGAGGTACTTGCGAACCGTGGACCTCAGTTCTCGTCAGAGTCACCTGCTCGTAGAGCGTAAATAGATCCAACGTTAGCCCATTGCCACTTACAATTTTAGTAAAACGAGGGACAAGAGATTCAAGTCTTGGTGCATATGTCGCATTAGAGTCAATATCACGTACCGGAATCGTATAAAACGACGATGCAGCAACACCATTGGCTAATAATGCATAGCGAACAATTTCCAGACGCTCACCAGCACGCAGTGGACAACGCTCATCGTCAGAGCGCTGTGCTGAACCAATCACAATGTTTACCTGGCGTGCCTTTTCCAAGCATTGTTTCAAAGCACCCAAATGACCATTCCCCTCTGCCCATACGCCTGTAGGAGGCCGCATTCCTCCTAAAAATAAAATTCTATCTATGCTATCCTTGCGGGCTTCTTCGTCTCGAGCATGGTTATAGATTGTATTAATACGGGAAAGAATTCCCATCTCTTCCATCTTTGTAAGCGCGGACTCAGGAAAAAGAACTTTTATTTGTGCGCTGGCAAGAGTACTTCCTTTCAACTCTTGAGCAATCAATGCAAAATAATCCATCTCCGGCTTCTGTTCATCAACTTGAATAATATCGTACCCAAACGCTCTTTGGTGTGCTTTAAACACACTCGCATTTTTAAAATTACGAGTATACACCGTATGCCAGCGCGGGCTTACCATTCTTATCTCGCCCACCCATTGAGCATTATTAACAGAATCTTCAATTGGAATCAAAATATATCGTGCAGGATTAATTCCTTGCTGCTGTAAAACATAATCCGTAAGTTCTATCCGTTCACCCGCACTCAAAATAAGCCCCGGTTCATGACTCAGTTGAGCCGAGCCAATACCAATAACCACTTCATCATTTTCTGCAAGCGCGTGATAGATTAACTCTAAATCAGGGTTCAAAAAAGGGTTTTTCTCGATAACAAATCCACGTTTAGGATTAAGTTTAAGGGTTGGCGTGTCCATAGTACTCATTTTAGAGTGGTGCTTTTTAAAGATTACTCATTTAAACGCTATTCTATTCCTCTCTCTACGCGCTCAAAAACATTTCAATTCTTTCTTTACCCTTTCCCTTATTTACTCTTGTGAGCCGCAGCGGTCCAATTTCACCAGTTGTACGTGCATGGGTTCCTCCACAGGGCATTTTCCAATCCCCACACTGCCACCACCACAAATCCTGCTTCTCGCTGTCCACATAACGTTGAATCGTTATGTTTTGATTAATAATATTATTCGTCCTCGCTTCAATGAGTGGTAACTTCTCAACAAGGTTGCCTCCGAATCCAAAATCCATCCTTGCTTTATCAACACCAATATTAGATCCCACGACCGGGACTTTTCCTAAAATTTCAATTGTTACATAATACACAATATGTGCAGCACTATGCAGTCTCCTCAATTTCTCTCTTTTAATGGGGTCAATTACTACCTCAACCACATCCCCCACACTAAAGTGAGGCTCGTTCTCAAGTGTATATTCAATATCAATAATACTTTCTTTATCTCCCTGCTTAGAAGCTTCAACAACAGTAATCCCCCCAATCGTTCCTGAATCTGACTCCTGCCCACCGGAAAAAGCATAGAATACGGTTTGGTTTAACTTCACCTTCCTACCCTCTATAGATGTTACCGTAGCATTACAGCTTGTTTGATACGGATCATCCCAAAAAAGCTTGCGTGTCATTCTAATATTATCTCACCGTTCTTTGTAATGCCATCATCGGTCGATAAATGTTGTATCATCTTTGTCACCCTAATCTCGAAATTGAAATATACCATTAGCTTCGTCTTTGTATACTATTCCACCTCGGAATTCCTCTCCTTCAGCATACAGAGGAGTAGTATACATCTGATTCATAATCACTGCTAATTCTCCTGCCGTTTCTAAATTTGTTGTCCCAATTAATGTGCATTCTATAATATAATTCAACTGCACTTCTTCTGCTTGTTGAACAATTGCTTGTAGCGCATCTTCATTTAAAGTGGCAAATCCAGTGTAAAGAGTGAGCGTTAGTTCCAAAGGTGAACCCACTAACCTTGTGATAGTAGGAAGTTCAGCTTCAATTGCTTCTTTTTCAGCTCCACAATAAAAAAAACTATATGCCATTCCCATATAATCATAAAATGAGACTTACTTTAAATATTTATCAGATGTAAAATCATTGGAAGTAACATTTTTAAACTGAAACACTCCCCCTTGTCGGTGGATCGTCAAAATAAGGTTTATGACCTAGTTTGCCCTACATGTGCAGACACATTCAAATCTCCGTTTGTTCCATTTCCCGATCGCCCTCTTTCTTGCGGAGTTTGCACTGTTAACTTCCTGGATTTTAGAACACACAGTTCTACACCGTATTTGAGAGACCTTCAAGCATACCTCACAGAGCAGCTCCGCGGTCCTGTAGAGCTAGAAGTTGCTTCTGTGAACATACAACGTATCCAAGAAAGTGTGATGGCTCATTATTATTATTTTAAAGATAGAAAAAATATCTGTAGCCTCGAGCTATTACCAAAATCAGGAAAAGATATTCTCATCGCACCCACTACTGCTTTTATTATCATTATCCATCCCCAAAAAAAACTCAAAAAGCTTTTTGTATGGTTCGCAAGGACGAAAAAATACTCCAATGTCGTAACCAGATTAGTTTAAACAAAGAAGTCACGTTTTTTATCACTCATTTCTACAAAAATAGTTTACTGCCCCAAAACTATAAAAAGAGGATCTCTTTGTTCTCTATGTGGGACTATTACATTATCTCTTTGGTGACAAGAGAAAATACGCCGTTCAAATTCAAGTTGCAGCCGAGCGACGTTTAATGCTGTGGCAAGAACACCTCGCTCGCTTTGCTCGAAAAAGTGAACTCGTAAAAAATTTTAATTATGCCAATGTCAAGGATCATAACAATTATCCCGCTATTATTAAGCACGTTTTACCCGAACTTAAATCACTAATCTCACAAGAACTTCTGGAACATCCCCAAGAAGAAAAAGAAGAGCACGTACTAATTGCTCAATTAGAAGAATTGATTCATCGTGATAAGTTATTAGTCCTTGTCAGAGACCTAGCAGAAGAAAAACAAAAGCAAAAAATTGTACTCTCTCTATTACAACAATTATACTGTGTCCTCATAGCGGAACTCCATTTAATAGACAGAATTATTAAAAATTATAAAGACGACCACAGTGTGGAAAAGCTCTTAATCCACCTCTTTGAGATCATTTTCTACAATGAACAACGTCTTACCAAAGCGCTGAGTGGTCAATCATTTTTTCAAGAATCAGTCCAGACCCATGTTCGTGGACTTGTCAAAGCAATACTTTTGGAGGAACAATTCCACGAAGCAGTCGAAACTGCAGAAGAAACATTTGCTCAAAAAGTTGTAGCCCTACTCCATGAAGGATCAAAAAGCGATTATCGTAAACTTGCAGAGTTAATCTATGAGGACCTCGCAGATCAGACTGGAGCACCATTCTCTAAATTCGAAGAGGTTGATTTAGCACTTACAAAGATAGATCAGATGGCAAGTAATGAATCTATTCTTACTACTATAATCAAAAGATTAAGGCCGCGATACAATCCTTCAAAAATAAAATCTATAGTCATTGCCTTTCAAAAAGCTCATCGCGATGGACATTTTGAAGGACTAGTAGCAGGGTTATACACCTAATAAGAGACACTATTCTAATCGTTTTCGTGCCACACCCAACTCCTTACGCACAATCTCGCCGATCACTTTTTCAAATTCAAAAAACGAGTGCCCCATCCCTTTAATAGTATAATGTGTGAAATTCGTAACAAAATCGTTATCCACATAGGCATCCAATTCTCCCGTGATAAACACTACTTTTGATTTAATCTTCAGTAATTTTTCTTTAGTATCGCCTAACATCAGTTCATTAATACAATATTCTTCCGTTTCAAAATAGTGCTTAAAATAATCCCAATATGAATCACTATACCGATAATACCATGGCCACAAAAATAGAAACAAGAACCCTTTCCAGAAATGCTTTGTCTTACATAAGATTTTAGCAACCATCAATCTCTCACCCAGTTCACCATAGAGCCAATGGGATCGAATCTCTTTTTTCTTCATGGGATAATTAATCAAAAAAATCTTTTCTACTTGCTTGGGATGCAGCAAGGCAAAATCTGCCGCAAGAATTGCTCCCATCGAGTGCCCAATAAAAACGTATTTCTGACTGTTACCAAATAAAATTTTCTCTTCAATGTACTTCAAATAGCGTTCTTTAGGTGGTGAGCGGTCATGCACTTGTGATCCATAACCGGGCAAATCAAAAGAAATCTTCTCCTCCTCAAATTCTTGCTCTAAATACTTAAAATTACGAGCTGAACCAGCAAGACCATGGAGAAAAACAAATTTCATCTCTACATCTCATCTAATCTTCGAATCCTCTCATCAATATCAGGATGCGTGCTAAAAATGTCATTAAACCACGATTTTTTCTTCCTAAATGGTGTTGAAATAAAAAGATGCGCCGTCGCATGGTTAGCATTATCAACAAGAGGGTCTGGATCTCCTTTAATCTTTCGCAGAGCATCAGCCAAACCTTTTGGATGTCGTGTAATCATTGCGCCGGAGGCATCAGCAAGAAACTCACGTTGCCGCGATATGGCAAGCTTGATGACTTCTCCAATGAGGGGTGATAGTATTGCAAGAGCCAATCCCGCAACAATAAAAGCGAAATTCACGCTTCCCCCTTCTCTATCCCTACTTCCATACAAAAAGCTTCGGAGTAGAAAATCAGATAGCAATACTGTAATTCCGACCATTACTGACGCAATAAGCATCACGCGAATATCATAGTTTTTAATATGTGATATCTCATGGGCAAGAACACCTTCTAACTCTGACCGGTTCAACTTCTCAAGGAGGCCCGTTGTCACTGCAACAACCGAGTGCTTAGGGTCACGTCCCGTGGCAAACGCATTGAGTGCACTATCGGAAATGACATACACTTTAGGAACAATAGGTAGTCCTGCCGCAATCGATAGTCCTTCCACCGTGTTAATCAGATATGTATAGTCCAGTTTGGTCGCTTCCTTGGCACCAGTCATCGCAAGAACCATACTGGCTCCCGCAAAATAGCTAATCAGGAAATAGATTAATCCTGCAACAATGGCAAGCCCAAGGCCAAAGTATGTACTTCCCCATACATAACCTATGAGATATCCTAAAAACAGAACAAAAGCAAAAAAAAACAACACCAGTAAGTACGTTCGACGCTTGTTACTGGCGATTTGGTTGTAAAAGTTCATGTACAAATCTCCTAAAACTCCACCTTCACGTTTTCACGTTCCTTACCCTGTGTTTCAAAAAAATCTTTTTTTGTAAAATTAAACATCCCTGCAAAGATATTACGTGGGAACGTTTGAATTCCCTGATTATAATCCATAACTGAGTCGTTATAAAATTGTCGCGCGTACGCAATCTTTGACTCCGTTCCAGAAAGTTCCTCTTGCAGCTGCATAAAGTTCTCATTTGCTTTAAGTTGGGGATAATTCTCTGCAACAGCAAAAATAGTTTTGAGCGCATCCGTAATTTGATTCGATGCCTTTGCCTTATCAGACATAGATCCGGACATAAGTGAAGTACGTGCCTTTGTTACTTCCTCAAGTACGCCCTTCTCATGCTTCATATAACCTTTAACCGCATTGATTAGATTTGGAATCAAATCATACCTTCTTTTAAGTTGCACATCAATTTGTGACCACGCATTCTCCACACGTAGCCGCAACCTAATGAGGCTATTATATAATAAAATTAGTAGCAACGCAATCACACCGATAATAATCAGCGCTATAATCCAGCCGGCCATAGTATCCTCCTGCTCAGATGAGCACTGTTATAGTATACAATCTGCTTTAAAAACGTTGTGTATCAAACCAAAGCTCCTATCGCAAAATATATAAAACAATCTCTCCTAACCACTGCTGAGGTGTCATGAGATGGTTTTAGAGCATATCTTTCCTGAGGATTGGTTAGAAAACAAAGGTCGGTATGCTTTCATTTTAGGAATCGCCTATTCTGTCGTTGGAATTCTCATCGCTCAAATTCTTTTTCCCGGCGATCCTGCTCTTGTCGCAGTGGCACTCACGTCCATGCTCCTACTTCCCGAATTATACAAAATATTTTCCATCGAAGAACGTAAAGAGAGTGTGGAGAAAAAAGTATCCATGACTACTCTGTGGCGTGGTGATCTTGATATCGTGCGAGTTTACATCTTTCTCTTTCTGGGTATCCTTTTAACTTATTCTGCAGCCACGATTGCTTTAGATTCTTTAGAAGCAAACACCCTATTTCGTGAACAGCTCGAGTTTCGATATGGCCAAGGCTTTGCTGGGAACGCTGTCTTTGGTTCATGGTCAAGTGACCTCTTTATGGATCTTTTAAGTAACAATTTCCTCGTTCTCATGGCTTGCTTTGTTCTCGCCCTGCTTACTGGTGATGGAGCAATTTTCATGATTACTTGGAACGCATCGGTTTGGGGTACAATTTTTGGCCTTACCGCAAAAAACGCTGCCTCATTTTCTGGTGAGAATACAATATACTACTTCATCCTTATCATGCTCATCGTTTTCCCCCATATGATCACCGAAGCTGTATCATACTTCCTTGCCGCAATTTCGGGCTCTATCATCTCCAAAGATGTTTTGTTAGAGAATTTCGCCTCCGAGCGCTTTTATGAGGTATTCACATTCAACCTCTACATTCTATTAGCCGCATTAGTTGTATTAGTAATCGGCGCTGGTATTGAAACATGGGTTCTTGAAAACGTCTCATTCTATCAAGAAATCATTCAGATGAGCATGCAGGTATCGTTTAATTAACTCTAGAAATATTTGGCAAGATCCGGCGTTTTTTCTAGATTATAAACACAATCATCCAATATTTTTGTAACTGCAGCTTCAATGTTGTCTCCTTCACTAATTGGAGGAATAATTATTTCATTGTAAAATTGTGGTGTAGTTATAGTTCCTATTGTATTAAAATCAGTAATGGCAGTGTAATCTGGGAATCCTCGACCTTTTCTGGTCATAACACGAAGATATCCTTCTGGTGAACTTAACTGTCCTACTTCCAATTTCTCCATCTCCTCGGGGCTATTTGGTTCAACAGATACAGGAGCTAATCGTTCTACTCCCCATGAAAATTCCCAGGCCGAACCTGCCCATATAGAAACAGACCTAATTTGTACACTTTTCGTAAACCTATAGACTAAACAACCTTCAGAAAGTTCCCTTTTATGCCAAACACTGATCGACGGCCATAATTCATCCCCGCCTCTCTTTAGTTCTCTATACAGATGGGGTAATTTCTTTTGTTCTATTCGTGCGAGCAGCTGTTGTTCCACGTAGTCCATAAATTGGGTTGAATCCATAACCATTCAAAATGAATGTTTTTTTATAATAATTGGTGTGATTTTAACTAATAATTCAAAATAGGTCCTATCTCACTCACTAACTTTCTCATGTGGCTTACAAGTGTTATAAAAATCACATTGGCCGCTCGACCACTTACACAGCGGACTAATCTGTTTTGGATAAATCTCGATTTTCTCTCCTTTGGATGTCTGCGCATGAATAAACTCAATTTCCTTGCGCGCAACCTCTAAAAGTGATGGCTCTACATTCAACAACTTAAGCTTATTTCGTAAAAAGAAAACCCCCACTTTATCCGGCCGCTTGCCATGCAACTCCTCATAGAGTAAACAATAAATCCCCAATTGTAACAAGATACTATCTTTAATATCCGCTGATGAATTCGTCTTATAATCTACAATATGGACTTCTTCGCCAACATGATGAATCGCATCCACAAACCCGCGTACACTAAGCGCTTCCGATTTAAACTCTTGCTCTCGAATCGGCGTAAGGAGCATAAATGCTTCCTGAATTGAGATCTTTCGGTCCGTCATCTCGCGTTCTAAATCAAGTAAGAAATGATTTGCCCAATTAAGAAGCATCAACATCGTTTCCTCAAAATAGAACCGTTCCTGATCCGCATTCAGCTTCAAATCTTTAAGCTGTGGTTTGTAATGATTCCAATAATGCAAAAACAACCGTTGCACCGATTCCTTAAACCGCTTCTTATAGTCATTCTCAGTAAATCCACTAATATCCACGTTATAGAAATTTTCGAGAGTCGAATGCGCAATATTACCCCTAACGGTATGAATACTCGGCGACGTAGGCAATTTTTCAATATATTGATAATAATATTTGCGGGGGCACTGCTTAAACGTATTAATGGATGAAGGAGATTCAACACGTTTAGCCATAGTCCACCGTCTTTTAATAAAACAAACAAAACAGAAGGACGGGTGTTTATATGTCTTTCTTCAAAGGCAGTATCTCCGCTGGAAGTATTAAGAGTAGTATCCAAAGGTCAAAATTTCATCAGATCACATCATGAAAGTGCGTTGCGAGGGGTTGCTCCCTGCGGGAACGCAGCACCAACCGGGAGAAAATAGAAAATTTTGAAGATACTACTCTTATATTATCAAAAATCAGCGGAGATACTGAAAGGAGTATATGAATAGAAATCATTTCTTTTTGGCCTTATCGGATCAAAGAATCGAATTCCATAAAAACACGAAATGTATCTCACAAACCTTTATAAAGAAACCACCTCTTTTATTTCTATGCCGCAAGATCACCCTGAAGAACAGCAAGTAATTCGTGTACGCATCCCGCAAGGCAAAGAAGTACTTGGTATCGTTCAGCAACGTCTCGGTGGCAGCCGTATGAGGGTTCTCTGTCTTGATGGAAAAGAACGTATCTGTCGCATCCCTGGACGTCTTCGGCGCGAATTATGGGTTCGCGAAAACGATGTTGTAATCATCGAACCTTGGGATTTAGGCGGCGACGATAAAGGCGATGTAGTCTATAAATACCGTGGTAAAGCCGAAGTTGATTTCTTAAAACGAAAAGGCTATCTAAAAGGTATCGAAGAAGATCTGTGATTTAATAACCACGTGGTACATTTACATCTGCTCCTTCATAACAACTACATTTACATCTAATGGATAGTATATATCAAACCAACACTTTCGACCCGGAATTATCCAGTTGGTTTGATATTAGAAGTCCAACTCTCGACCCATAACAATTAGTTGGACTTCTATAGTTGTCTTTGGTTCGCGAAATTTATATATAGCACTTTAAGCCCGTCCATCGCATGAAAAACCAACTTTCCTTATTCATCAACGCTCTTGTTATCATCGTTCTAGCAGTCGGCCTTGGCCGCATCGCCGCCACACAATCAGGCACTTATCTCTATTTTGGTTTGCTCTTTGTTGTCCTCCTCGTCGCTTTGGGGTTCTTCGGTCTAACTCGCCTCCCGAGTACAGGCAGAAAATGGCTCCTAGCAACATACACTGTGGTTATTCTTGCCCTCATGGCAATTACCTTCCTCTCAGAACTGAAGGTTGCTTTACTCCTCGCCGCTCTTCTCGGTTTTTTAGTAAGTTTTCCACAAAAAAGACGATCCACTCACATCACTGAACCATACAATGTACCTCACAGTATTGTTCTGGAGCCTGCTACAACTACTCCACCAAAGCCAGCGAGCCGACCAATTAACAAAAAATCCGTTAAGGAAGCAAAAACAACCACCATTCAAACTGAATATAACCCTGGAAAATACGTTGCCAGCAATCGTAGCAACCAATATCATATACCTATTTGCGATTGGGCTAAAAAGATCAAACCCGAGCGTCAACTCTGGTTTAAAGAAAAAGAAAACGCCTGGGAGAGAGGCTTCAGAGCGCACAGCTGTATTAAAGAATAGTTCTCGACAAAAGAATATTAAAGCTTCATTTCTTTTGAGTTGCCATGTCGGATATAATTATCAAAAGTCTAATCTTTTTGGAAAAGGAATTTTCGCTAACCGTAATTTCAAAAAAGATGATACCCGAGATTAAGTAAATTAATTTTTCTCATTCCAAAAATAGATCACAAGTCCAATCGCACTTATCGTAAGCGCCGCATCCGCTACATTAAATGCTGGCCAATACGTAAAATCAATAAAATCAACCACGCGACCTCGAATCAGCCGATCAAACATATTACCCACAACACCACCTAAAAACAATCCTACCAGCACCTGCACCATGCTCTGCTGCGGTAATTTTTTGTAATACCATCCAACACCAATAGCCACGGCAAGTGAAACCAGCCCCAACCACAATGCTTTATCCTGTAAAATACCAAAGCCGGCCCCGGTATTATAGATCAAATGAAATTTCAAAATTCCTATTTGGGCAACAGGCTCAAATCGTATAAAAATCCACTTCGTAGTTTGGTCAATCACTACTACTATCGAGCTTACAAGTAAAAAGAGCCAAAGAAATTTATACTTTACCATAACTTCTGCCGTTGCTGACCACCGGAATTCTGCTCAATATGCGAAAGTCTCTGATCAATTGAGTTAAGCATCGCCTTAATTGTATCCAACTTACTATTTAACAATTCTATCTCCCGCTCACTATGTGGCTGATTGCCTGAGGACATCGATGACTGTTGAAATGTGCTTGGATTGGAAAAAGTGGATTGTCGTGGGGTACTAAACGACTGAGCAGCAGGTCGCTGTGCCTGCGAAAATCCAGTTTGCGCCTCCTCCTCTGGAAATAATGGTCGGTTACTGTCTGCCAGAGGATCATGCTCAAAACCGAGCGGTTGTTGCCCAGTTTCTCTCTTC
Source organism: uncultured Methanosarcinales archaeon (assembly GCA_964362485.1). Lineage (GTDB taxonomy): Archaea > Nanobdellota > Nanobdellia > Woesearchaeales > GW2011-AR9 > CAMAVK01. The sequence continues at coordinate 11,988 of CAYIEX010000023.1, forward strand.
ATTGCTTCATCTGCAAGCTTATCAAAATCAAACTCATCATCTTTTTTCCAAAACATCAGCTTGTTAAATAAACCCATCTTCAAAAGAAGAACAAGAGTGGATATAAATGTTACGACCCGCAAACTTAATAAAGAATCAAAAGAGACCAAGTGCCTATGGCTAAAGAACAATCTAAAGATACTAAAGACAACAAAGCTGAGCGAATCGGTTTTCACAAAGGATCCCTTGCAACATTAACCAAAGAACGCGAAGAATTACTGCGTATTTTGCAAATCGTAGAGCAACTCATGCAAATGCACATTAAAGAACTCAAGGATTTGGATGTTGATTTGGTAGCTGAAGCGAAAGAAGCAGTCAAAAACATGAAAGGCAAAAAGCCCATTGAAGATGTGTTGAAATAAACTATTTTTATCTCCATGTTCCGAAAAAAGCTTATTTTTAACTTTTTTCCTCAAAGTAACTATTCTCTAGAGAAAAGAAATATTTAAAAATGAATATGCCTTTGAAATATACTCAAGGATATAAATCTTAAAACCGATTTATTATCCATGGTATATACAAAAGTCATTACTCAGCTCGATAATGTCTTTTGGTATACTTTAAAATACACTATTAGGAGGTTATTACTATGGTAAAAGAATATGCTAAAAGTGTTGCTAATAAGGTAATTGCTTACTCATTTGTAGTAGGTGTAGTAATTGCATTAATATTGGGGTTAATTTCTAATTTGCTTCCCGCAAGCATTCTACCCTATATGACAAGCGTGCTCATCCTCGCTGGTATAATCGTTGGATTTTTCAACATCACTCCAACCGAGACCCGTGATTATGTGCTCTTCGTAACAGCTCTTGTCATCGTAGCAAGCCTTAGCAGCAACGTATTGGGTCAAGTTCAAGTTATCGGACCAGCCCTCCAACGAGTTCTCGCAACGCTTCTTGCATTCATCGTGCCTAGCGTTGTAATCGTAAGTATTAAAGCAGTTATGAACTTAGCTCGAGATTAATTTTTTTTCTTCTTTTTTCTTTTTCAATGTTTTTTCAATGTTAGTTGTAGTAAAGTCATTGTAGAACAGTTGAAGATAAAACTAGACTCCAGCCCAACTCCTTGCTTTAATGTTGTATACAAGTGGGCATACCAGTGATTATAATCCTCATTAGCTAATCCTACCATCCCATTCTCAAAAAACCGTAAATCAGATAAAAGAGTTTACCCTTCCCTATTTATGATTATTAGCTATTTTGAAGAATTCCCTGATTATAAAAGTCTCTCCAAAATAAAATCCATTACAACTCCCACCAAACTCTATATTGCTGCTCGTTCACTTGCAGAATTCAACCAACTCAAAACACAAATCAGATCAAAAAATGTAAGAGAAATCATTTATTGGCCTATTTTAGAAAAAAAAGAAGGGTATTGGATCAGTCCTTTTTCCCATCATACTGCTCTTAAGCGTATACTGGACGAACTTAATGGTCAAACTATTTCCGTTATGCTGGATTTAGAGCTTCCCACCACACGTAATCCCTGGCTGTTTCTGACCCAGTTTCCTTTTTTCTATTCCAACAAGCTGCGAATTAGTAATTTTATTGACACCTATAACGGCAAACTCTATTTGTGTGAATATTATGGGCAAAGATCCATCCACAAAAAAATCTTCCGAATTCTTGGCCTTCATTACTATGCGCCCCACGCGTATATTATTAAGATGTACTATCAATCCATTCATCAATTTAGTCATCAATTCTTAGAAGATCAAATTAAACGTGGCAAACACACTTGGGGCAACAATTTCATCCTTGCCCTAGGAACGATCGCAAAAGGGATTCATGGAACAGAACCACGGCTCACACCTGAGGAACTTGCCAAGAATCTCAATGAAGCCAAGCGTCATGGTATCGAGGAAGTAATCATATTCCGTTTAGGAGGTATTGATGAAGAATATAATAAGGTATTAAACGCAATTTAAAATTTACAACATTGAATTTACAACATTAATGATAGTTGTACGCAATCGAGAAAATATTTTTTGAATGCAGGGGCTTTTGTAGTAATCTTTAAAAGTATGGACACTCACAAACATTACATGCCGAAGAAGTACCTTACAATGTCATGGATAAGTCCAAAAATTGAAGTTAGAAAATCTCTTTCCCATGGACTGGGACTTTTTGCAAAGGAATCAATTCGTAAAGGAGAAGTTATAGTAATTTGGGGTGGGGATTTTGTTGATACAGCCAAAGCACAGAAAGCAAAACAAAAAGGTAAAGCAGTTCAACAAATTGACGAGAATTTATGGGATGTTTTTGATTACGAAACGAGAAATGATGACCCTAGCTATAATCACAATCACTCATGCGATCCGAATACATGGATGGAAGATGAAGTTACGATAAGTACACGACGGTACATAAAGCCAGATGAAGAATTAACTATTGATTATACACTGTTTGTTCTTGATGATAGTTGGATAATGCCTGGAAAGTGTACGTGTACCACGGCTCTTTGCCGTCAAACAATAACTGGAAAAGATTGGCTACTCATTGAACTTCAAAAACGATACAAAAATCACTTCTCCCCTTTAAATAACAGACGAATAGCAGAAAAGAATAAATAAAAACTCCCTGCGAAATAATAGAAAAATATATT
>CAYIEX010000023.1:14640-17031 GCA_964362485.1 uncultured Methanosarcinales archaeon
CTTCGCTCCGTGCCACGCTGCGCTCTCGCTTCACTACATTACGCTCGGGGCGTATAACAAGGACCTGACGTTGGTTCTTAAACTCTTTATCAATCTCACGAAAAAGATCACGTCCACACTATCTTTTCTCCGTTGCTATATCTTTCTATATCCTTACCCTCTTTCTCACGATCACAACTTCTGCATAAAGTATTTAAAGCCTTTACAACTTGCCTAGTTAAAAACTATTTTGGGGGAAAAATATGGTTTCAATTAGTCTTATTGCAATTATGGTGAGCCTAATAGCGTTAGTCTATGCGGGTTATCTTTCAATTAGAATTTTGCGAGTACCTGCAGGTTCTGAGAAAATGCAAGAAATTGCGAATGCTATTAAGGAAGGTGCCATGGCCTATATGGCGCGTCAATACAAAACAATAGCGATTTTTGCCGTAGCAATTACGGGTTTATTATGGTGGCTTTTTGGTACGCCTATCGCAGTAGGATTTATTGTAGGAGCACTTCTTTCCGGAATTTCAGGATTCATTGGTATGAGTATTTCTGTTCGGGCAAATGTCCGAACTGCCGAATCTGCTAAGAAAGGACTTAAAGAAGCTCTTGACGTAGCATTTAAGGGCGGTTCTGTTACGGGAATGGCTGTTGTTGGTCTTGCATTGTTTGCAGTGAGTATCTTGTATGCAATCTACAAAGATCCTGCCATGCTCGTTGGACTTGGCTTTGGTGCATCATTAATCTCACTTTTTGCACGCATTGGTGGCGGAATTTATACCAAAGCGGCTGATGTTGGTGCTGATCTTGTAGGAAAAGTCGAGAAAAATATTCCAGAGGATGATCCTCGTAACCCTGCCACGATTGCAGATAACGTGGGTGATAATGTCGGGGATTGTGCTGGAATGGGTGCTGATTTGTATGAAACCTACGTAGTTACTCTTCTTGCAGCAATGTTACTAGCTTTGATTCCGAGTGTGTCGGGTGCCTACAATCAAGCGGTAGAATATCCTCTCATGCTTGGTATTGTTGCGATTATTGGTTCCATCGTTGGAACGTGGTTTGTACGATTAGGTTCATCCAAAAATATTATGGGTGCCTTGTATAAAGGTCTTATCGCTTCTGGTATCGTATCAGCAGCCGGTTTTTATCTTGTAACCTGGTATACCAAAAATCCACTAAATCTCTTTTTTGCAGCAATTGTTGGGTTAGTTATTACCTTGCTCATTAATATTGTAACAGAGTATTACACAAGTACAAGTTACAGACCTGTTAAAAAAATTGCAGATTCTTCCGTTACCGGTGCAGGAACAAATTTGATTGCTGGTCTTGGAGTGGGTATGCAATCTACTCTTGTACCAGTTTTGGTTATTGTAGGGGGTATAATTGCTGCTTACCTGCTTGCAGGGATTTACGGTATTGCTATTGCCGCTGTTGCGATGCTCTCCTTAACAGGTATGATCATCGCACTTGATAGTTATGGTCCAATTACCGATAACGCTGGTGGCATTGCTGAAATGTCTGAACTTGATAAGAAAGTTCGCGAAGTTACCGATGCACTTGATGCGGTGGGCAATACCACAAAAGCCGTTACGAAAGGGTATGCAATTGGCTCTGCTGCATTAGGCGCACTAGCTTTGTTTGCTGCGTTTGTTCAAGAGATTGAAATCGTAAGTGGTTCACCAGTAACATTTTTGTTAACTAACCCAGGTGTTATTGCCGGACTCTTTATTGGAGCGATGTTACCATTCATCTTTTCATCATTGTTGATGAATGCAGTAGGTTCTACTGCCCACAAAGTAGTAGTGGAAGTTCGTCGCCAATTCAAAGAGATCAAAGGTCTTATGGAAGGCAAAGCAAAACCGGAGTATGGGAAATGTGTTGACATCGTAACGAAAGCTGCATTGCATAACATGATCTTACCTGCCGTTATTGCTATTCTTGCACCTCTTTTAGTAGGGATGTTTATGGGAATTCAGGCACTCGGCGGTTTGTTGATTGGTGTAATCCTATCCGGGCTACTCATGGCTCTGTTCATGTCCAATACCGGAGCAGCGTGGGATAATGCAAAAAAATACATCGAAAGCGGACATCATGGTGGCAAAGGCAGCGATGCCCACAAAGCAGCAGTAGTTGGCGATACTGTAGGTGATCCATTCAAGGATACCGCCGGCCCCGCTCTTAATGCTTTGATTAAAGTAATCAACACGTTTGCAATCGTGTTTGCACCAATTTTTATTGCCTACGGCTATAATTTGTTTTAAATCAAAAAAGCAGAAATCTCCCTCATTCATGGTGGGGATGAATGCGTTTTCAGCATTCGGGGATTTCGCTATTTTTGATTCAAGAAAATCGAAGATTTTCCGAACAGAAAAACTCTGTTTTTCTTGTTTTAGAAAATCCGTC
>CAYIEX010000024.1:0-16860 GCA_964362485.1 uncultured Methanosarcinales archaeon
GGCGAGTAATCCAAAACATTCCTTGCCGCTTCCATAAATGAGCGATAGAGCCAGCGATTCACCCAACGATTAGGAAATTGAAGATCACCTTCTAAAGATTGAGGTACAGTAAACATTGAGCGATAACTACTCATAAAATCAGACTGCTTTATGCCTCCTCGTTCAAGCAATAAGAGAGCCTTCTGAAGATATTTGATAGTAACATCACGCTGATTGATAGGAATTGATGTAATAAGGCGCCTAGATCTAATTTGCTCCAGCAATGGAGAACTAATAACCATATCTTCCAGCATAATTACTACTTAAAAATTACTACTTAAATACATTTATATCCTTCAGAATACATATCTAAACACAAGCTTAATAAACACCCAAAATAGCCCTAAACCCTTAAAAGAGGTTTCGATGCTCCAAACAATTACTGCCCTTACACCAGTTTCCATCCTCGAGCAGTTTGAGAAGTATCTTTTATCCGATTTTAAACGTGCAAAACATTTTCTAACCAATGTTAACCCCGATCTATTGGAAGAAATATCACGTAAGAAAGCAGTAGCAACATTCCGTCACGCTACCATCCATACACCTGCTTACCAGCATTTCCTCAGCCATCACAAGATTAATCCGCGTTCGATTATTACTATTGATGACTTTAATCGCTTTGTTCCCCACACAGACAAAGAAAATTATATCAAAAAGTTCTCGTATGAAGATCGCTGTCAAGATGGTCATTTGCCACGTCGCGGTAATGTTGATGAAAGTGGCGGGACTTCTGGTATTGCTACGAATTGGATCCACGACTTTTCCGAAGAAAACACGTTATTGAAAGCAGTAGATTTTGAGTTTAATTATATTTTTGACGGGAAGAACAAAAACTACTTTGTTATATCAGCTTGGTCCAGTGGTCCATGGGCAACCGGGGTAAAATTTTGTGAATTAATGGAGCACGTAGCACTTGTTAAAAACACGAGTACCGATGCTAAAGATATTATTAACACCCTTAAAATGTTTGGCCCAAAACGTAATTATCTTATTGGTGCCTACCCCCCATTTATAAAAAATCTTCTTGAAGAAAATAAAGATTCCATTCCCTGGAAAAAATACAATATTGATCTTGTTACAGGAGGAGAAGGCGTTACCCTTGATTGGGTCCATTACGTCCGAAATCTCCTGAAGCCTGGCGCCAAAATAATTTCTTCATACGGAGCGTCCGATGTTGATATAGGAGTAGGATTTGAAACACCCTTGGCATTTTACATTCGCGAACTCTTCTCCAAAAACGAGGCGATGCGCCATGCAATCTTTGGCCGCGATGATATTCCAATGTTCTTCCAATACAACCCAACCATGCATTACATCCAAGAAGTGCTAAGCGCAGAAGGCAAACATGAATTTGTAATTACATTGCTTGATCGGAACGCCTCTCTCGCCAAGATCAAATACAACCTTCACGATGAAGGTCGTAAATTCACCTATAACGAGCTCCTAAAGATTCTAAATATCTATGAAAAAGGCTCAACAGAACGCTTCCTTAAAATCAATCAGGGTGAAATTCTCCATCTTCCCTTTCTATGTATCTTTGGACGCAGCGACGGTACGCTAAGTTTTGATGGCGCAAATGTATTTCCTCACCAAATAGAGAGAGGTATCATGCGTAATAAAGAACTCTCCGGTAAAACAAATAGATTCAAAATTGAGAAAAAATATGACAAAAAGCACAATGTAGAATTCCATGTTCACGTGGAGCTCAAAAAAACCCATAAACCCCATGAAAAATTAAAACAGAAATATCATAAAGTAATCCTCGATGAACTTTTAGACTCAAACCCCGATTACAAAGAATCCTACACTTACAACAAAACACTAACACCAAAAATCAATCTTTACAATTTTGATCACCCCCTCTTTGCTCAAGACCAAGGCAAAGCTAAAAACATCTATATTGTTAAGAATTAACGAGTCTGCAAAACAGGAACTGTATGTAACTTATGCTGCACAAACTTATAGAGAATTGAGCATACTTGCTCCGGTTTTTCAACCGTAACCCGGTGCCCAGCCCCACGCAGTATCCGCAATTGGGCATTCTTATTCAATCGCTTGATATACTTTGAAAACTCGGGGGGCACAGTAGTATCATGGTCACCAGCAATTAAGAGAGTAGGAATGGTTAAATGTTGTAACGTTGCATCAATTCTATCTTTATTATGAAATACAAATCTCTCCACATTATCAAGTGTTTCAACAATGCTCCGAATAGGTGTCAGATGAAGTAAATAACGTATAAACTTAAAACGAGCAAGAATACTTCGCTCAGATAAATCAACATCATCTAAATGGGGAAAATGCCGTTTACGCAAGGGGGCATGATCAGCCAAAAACCGTAATAAATGCGTAACATAAGGACTATAATTCAAAATATGATCATGTTCAAAAGGATACTTTGACGCACTCTCAACTAAAATAAGCGACTTAGGGAATAAATGTTTATACCGCATACAATAATTGATAGACACCGCTCCTCCCAAGCTATGACCCACGAGTGCAAAGTTATCAATTTTCTCCTGGCGCAAAATAGTATAGATATCGCGCGAAAAGCAGGGTAAACCATAATGATGAAAAGGAATAGGTGCGTCTGATTGACCATGTCCACGTAAATCGAGTGTAAGAGTAGAATATCCTTTTTTTTGAAAAAACTCAATTTCTTTTTTCCAAACCGTCCAATTACCACCCACACCATGCAAAAAGACGAGAGTTAATGGATTCTCTTTACGTTCATGCCAATAACACACCTTCACCCCATCAAATGAACGGATAAACTTCTCCATGCTCAAAAAGGATGAATACAGAATATATAAAAGTATGTGTCGAAGAGATTTATAGTAGGATTAACTCTTACAACAACCCTCTTCGCACCAGTTCTTCTTTTTTAACCTTCGCCCGATACGTAATATACTTATCATCAAGCGAAAACTTAGGAGGCTTAGGAATCACTGCCTCAGATCCACAGAGAGGACACTTTTCTTCAAGAGTATAACGAGAACAATTTACACATTTATGGAGATGTTCCATCTTATTCTTCTTCAGCTGCTTTTTGTCGTTCTACTATCGCAGTAGAAACCTTATCAACAAACTTACTCACAACTTCTTCAACCAAGCGATACGTCTTTTCGACCTCTTTATAGTCCACTTCCTCAATTCTAAGTTTATACCGTCCCGCTCCAAGGTATGATAATCGGATAGTAGGAGATACTTTCTCAACTGCAGCTAAAGTCATTTTGATCTTCTCAATCCCATCATTGGTATAAGTCTGGAGCCTAATCTCCCCATCCATTTCAATTTTTTTGGGTTTGAATTTCTCAATAACCGCTTCCGTAAGTTCCTTGGCAAGAGTCTTATCAATACCAAGTTTTTCCAAGTCCACTTCATCACTAACTACATCTTTAAAACATAGACTTAAGTGAGAATAATCTTTGAAAATTTTCTGACCTATTTCTTTATACAATTCCTCAGGTTTGCGCTTTAATTTGGCTGCCAGATTAGAAACGAGTTGTTCAGCTTTAATCTCCTGTTTAATCTCATCAAGTTTCTCACGTCGCTGTGTTGAATTAACACGACGCAGTGATAAATCAATATGGCCCTTCTCGCGATCAACACGTAGAATCTTACAGACAATTTGGCGATCAACTGCAACAAAATCACGCAGATTTCGTATGCGACCAGGAGAGACTTCAGAAATGTGAACAATCCCCGAACTATTAAACTCGAGTAAATCAACGAAAACCGCGTTAGGAAAAATTTTGCTTACTTTACATAAGACAACTTCATCTTCTTCAGGGTATCCTTGACGTTTGTAGAACATAAATCAATAGGAACGAATTTTATTTATAAATGTTTGTGGAATCCCAGCTACCATTACCATCACCACCATCATTGCCATCAACATTGCCATCAAAACCACGAATTGGCAAAGTATCAGCAAGCGAAGGATCAGAGATTCTTCTCACCGTATAATAAGATGATGACCACAAACTAATAAAAGAAAAGTATGGCCGCTCTCCACTAGGTCGATCATAGGCAATAGAATATTCTAAACAACGTGGACCATTTGCAAAACATCGCAAAATACCCTTTACGGTCCCATCACTTGATCGCAGCGGTACTTGCGGAATATGTTCATCTACATGAACACGATCGCCAATTTTAAGTTCCAATGTATTATATTCTTCCATTATAGGTTATACTATGAAGCCATTTATCAATTAGAACAAGATAAAATATAAAAAATTAATACTTTCTACTCTAATACTTCTAAAACCCGAGCAGCAATCTTGGATTTCCCACCAGTAGGTCTTGATACTTCCTTATTACACACAAGGCAAGAAACCATAGTTGTGGCATTACCAAAGATAATCTGTTCATTCTTACACTTAGAACAGCGCACTTTAATGAATTTACTTTTAGGTTGCATTGTTAGACGAGCTCCACTTTTTTTGATCGAATACCCTTAGGTTGACAAGTTGATTTCTTGCAAACATTACAGGTATAGCGAAGATCTGTTTTTTTGGTATTCTTTGCACCAGTTCTTTTAAATTGAGTTACAGCAGGTTTAGAATAACGACCAAGGTTACCCATACCACGGGCACGGCCACGCAAACGAGCACGAACTTTGGATCCACGAGACAATGAACTAGCAGTCTTTTTCTTGTTTTGAGCAACTTTCTGCTCAGTATGCTTCTTGCAGAACTTGCATAAGCGCTTAATTGTTTTTGGAATTTTCATAGGACATCAACTTTTTTGATTATGACCCGGTCTTATTTATAAAGTTTTGGGTGACCTTGCGAGCGTGCACGTCCGAGCAGGAAGGTCTATAAATCAACAAGAATTGTCTTACCCCGATGGATATTATGATGGATGTTAAACTCAAAGCGTACACAAAGCGCACACAAAGCACCCTTTAATTCTTCTTGGAATCATAAGCCTCATCCTCATCGCAACCGCCATCAACCCTGCCACAGGAAGAATAAGAAAAAATGAAATTGATAAATCCTCACATCAACGCTAATTTTCCAGTCAACTTATCAATCTCATCAATACTTCCCGGACCAATTCCCACACACGTTTTCGTCCCAGGCTCAACAACAGTGCGACCCGCATCGGTAATAAGTGATGCTGTTAAACCCATGTCTTTTGCTTTCTGAAAAAACATCACCAGCTCTTTCTCATCCTTAACTTTTAACACTATTTTTGGCATCCCCTGCATGCACCACTTCTTCACCGTCGACGAATCTGACTTCAATACCGTTTCAACTGACGCATGCGCGCATTGCGCCGCAAGTTTTCCTTTAGGAAGTTGTAAATCAACACGAGCAAGAATAACCTGTTTTAAATCAGCCATGAATCCAACAACAACCTTGCACTATAAATAATTGTCGGAATATTAGATACACCTCACCAATTCAAATTTCTTCACAACCCCATAACATTCTCACGTCGAGAGAAATAAAATAACAAGCAAAAAAAAGAGATAGAAACATGCCTTCTCCACGGTAAAAATCGAAAGTTTTATATACTTCTTTTGCATACTTTATAAATTAGTCATGTTTTTTGACGCAAGAGGAAAGGGGCTCCTCAATAAAAGAAGGTGATAGAATGAAACAACACGTCTTTCTAGAGGTTACAAAGTTTAAAATACAGCGCTGCTGTAAGTCTTGTGGTAAACGTATTGTAGTTGAGAATGCAAATCGATATTATTGCATCGATTGTCGTGGATATTAGTTTTTATTCTTTTTTCTTCATTTTAAAATTATTAATTCTAATAACATAACTAAAAGAAAAAAAATCGAAGATCATCACCCAAGAATATGCACTAGAGAACATCACAATGATTATAAAGCTGCAAATAATGACTAGAACGTGCCATTTGCAATCATTATCCGAGGACCTTCAGGAGTCGGGAAATCATCAATTTCTAAGCAATTAAAACAGCACATTCCAAAATTAATTCATCTTGATATAGACAGCTTTAAACACATTATTTCTAAAGAATCCAGTGATCTGCGAAGTGAAATTGCCCACAAAGTAGGATCTTTTTTCCTTACCCAATTAATCCACAATAAGTTTAACGTGATAATAGAAGAGATACTAAGAGAGAAATATTATCGAGAAGTAACTAAGCTGCTAAAAAAATCAAAATATAAGGTAATAACAATATTTCTAGCAGCATCCAAAGATGAATTAATTAAAAGAGATAAAAATAGAGTAAAAAACAAAGGCGTAAAAATAATATCCGCACTTTATCAAGAGATTACACCACTACAAGAAGACCTCATAATCAATACAACAAATAAAACAATTAAACAAGTTAAGTCCCTAATTATCCAAGAACTTATCACCAGAAAGATAATTTAAACAACCGCTACACAGAAAAACACCATCTTTACAACATCCTACTTCTTCACAATACTAAATGTACCAAGTCGCGTGCTTGTTACTTTGTAATACACATATCCTCGATCAATACGAGTCAATTCCGGAACCAGAATCTTCCCATTATTATCAATTCGAAGTTCAGCAGGATTCATCCCTAATTTTTTTAAATCCGATTCTTTAATCTTCAATGTTAGATCAATCTTACTTATACTTGAGCGCTGCAATGAAGAAACAACAAAACGAGTATACACCCCACTTTTCATATCTTTCCCTGTTTGCTCAACAATAACCGATGCCCCTTTAACATTTTCACTAAAGTAAAGAACCATCTGGCTCAGACCAACAATATCACGAACAGCATATGTAAGAGAAGTACCACCTTTAGCATATCCTACATTATTAATGGCAATAGCATTTCCAGTAAGACTCTTATCATAAGCTGTGTTGATAATCGCAACAGTCGCAAGAAGCCCAACAAACAAAAAAGCAAGCCACAACAGTTTATGTCGAGAAGGAGCTTTAGGTGGTGCTACATGCACAACATTCACCTTCCGACCTCTTTTCTTCATAGCTCAAACCAAAGCGCCAAGGTATATAAAATTACCGAAATTACAGGTTCATCTAGCCTGTAAACAAGAAGAAAATCTTATAAAGGAAGAGCTAACCGTAAACACAAAACCGGGATCGTAGCTCAATCTGGGAGAGCACCACGCTGAAGAGTTGCTAACCAACCAAGACACGTGGTTGTTCAGGGTTCAAATCCCTGCGATCCCATCTTCTTCAAAGCACCATTCATCCTGACTTAATGTTGAAATAAAAAAAAAACTAGAATTAGTGTTTATTAAATGACCGTAGATGATTATATTTTCCTTGCAAGTCAGCTGGTAGAAACTGGAAACTTCGTAGCAATTTACGACAAGACTGTTTCTGACACCAGCACTCCATTTCCCAGCGCGGTGTATGAACCACCGTCGAATAATCAATCGTTATCTCTACACCTTTCCTAATCAAACCCAAAGCCACAATCTTATTAGGTAACACAAACGCAGCCGTAGGTTCACAGGAATGATTCAAAAACCACCCAAAACTATTTTTAGGTGGTTCAAGCCAACGATTAACACCTAACTGAATCGATCGGTGCGTCGTTTTCGCCCATGTCACAACTTGCGTCCCAAAAATGAATAACTCCTCACCTTGTATAAAATCACGTTTTGTATAAACACCCTTCCCCGCTCCATACGAAGTCTCTTGAACCATTAAATCCATAATCATCACCAGTACACAAACAGTATGTTCGCTCACTGTATCTTTTTTCTTTTACCCACCCGTTAAACTCTTCGTTAATATCTGATCTGCAAACAAATTAAACAACAATATTACCGTTGCCGCAATAAAACAATACAACAGCGTTCCATTAATTATGTTTTTACCAAGCGAATAACGTTCCCCTAGTTTATCTGCACCATTCTCAATACCATTCGCAAGCACCGTCAAAATATATGCTAATTGTACAATGTACACCCCTACAATAATTTGAAATTGAAAAGTAGGAATGCCAATCCCAAAAATACTCAAAATCCCTCCTAAACTACCTGCTTGATCAGAGTTCGCAGCAAAGTCTCCCAGTTGAGCATTCAATTTCGTTAAAATAGTAGAAATCATCGCCGTAATACCAATAACAATACCTGCGATTGCTGGCGTTAAAAATTTCACCTGTGATTTCATCGAAGAAATAACCTCTTCCATCAGATCTTTAAGTCTCTCCTCAACCCGGTGAATTTCTTTGATATAACGTGACATGGATAAAAGAGCTTGCGCCGCAATTCGAGGACCTTTTTTTGCACTCTCCGCAAGAACTTTCATAGAAGACTCAATTACTTTAGAAGGATATTGAGCCAATGCACCTACTTTTGGGTTAAAGATAGCTTCTTCAAGACCCATACCCAGCGTCGTCATATTCTTCTCCACAAGATTAAAAAAATTACCAGATGTCGTCCCCTCCATTGTTTTTGCCACACGCGCAAACGCAATCTCTGCAGGAAGTCCATCACCTAAACGATTTCCCAATTGAAATAAAGCAGTCGCAAATTCATCTTCCAGTTTTTTAGTTTGATTGCGAATTTCAATAACATTTTTGGATCGAAGAGCAAAATAAAGACCGATAGCAACACCTAGCCCCGCAATAAAGACAACCGAGAGAATTGAAGCCCCGATACCATAAGGACCAATCCTCTCCTCCGGCTCGCACGTCGTACTAACATCCGGCGGACATACATAATCTAAAAATTGAATACTCTCTCCACGAATATCAAAAGTAGGGTCCAGCGCATGAATAATCAGTGGACTAAAACCAACAATAAAAGAGATAGCGAATACAAAAAGACTAAAGTAAAGTGGATTAATAGTGATATAAGTACTTTTGGTAACAGCAAACCGAACCTTGGTAAAATCTTTATACTCTTTTTGTTCACTAATATCAGTTGAGCCATATCCTGCAGGTCTTTTAGAAAGAATCGTTCGACCAAGGTAATAAACCATCAATGGTAAAGTAATGTTATAGAGAAGTGAAATATAAATAGCAGTAGTAAAAGGGCTTCCGCCATTACTCATAAAACTAACCACTAAAGGCAAAATTACCAATCCAAGAATAGGTAAAATTATACCCAACATATTGAGCATTGTCATAGGAGACTTAAGGTCATGCGCATAATGAAGCATGTTCTCATATGTCCCATCTAAAATAACATCAAGCGATTTATCAAGAAGTGCTAAACGTCGATCCTCAGATCCCTCAAACAAGGATGATTCCACCAAATGGAACGCTTCAACAAAATCTTTATTTGACTCCTCCCAACTCACCAAATACGCATTCGCCGATTCCCGAATGGTACTAAATGTCCCTGTTTCAACATCCCACAAAATCTTACGAAAATCAAGAGACAGTGGAGGATCAAGATGTTGAGCAGCAAACTCAATTGCCCGCTCCAAATTTGACGTATGGCGCATATACGTAACCAAATAAAAAACACTCTGAACCATCTGATTAGAAGCTTTCATGCGCCAGGTATTGGCCATAAAATCAGGCAGCTTCTGCATTGCCGGAATTGCCACAAGGCCTCCAATAATACAAAAGAGAACAAGACCATACATCGCCCCTAAACCCAATAACAATGGAATACTAAACGCAACAAGCGACCCAAAAACTATAATAAACATGCCAACGAGAACAGAGAGTGACAATACTCCTGAAGGAGTAGTGTTCAGATGGCACGTATCTAAATTCTTTTGCATACGCGCCGCTTTAAGAGCATCTGGTTTAAGCTTCAGAAGGTTTCCCGCAGTAATACACCACTGTTCATACCGAGAATACGAAGAAGGATATAACTCACGCTTAAATTCACCATACTCCCGCGAAGTTATCTTTATTTCAGCCTGTGCAGTTTGACCAAACTCTTCCCGTACCTTCGCTTTGTACTTTTTAACAATATCTTCGTAGCTTGGTCCCATCTAACAGTCTCAATGGGCAAAAGAGATAGAAGTTTAAAAAGGTAGCGGGAAGTTAAAGCGACTTAAGCCATTGATTAAAACGAGGGATATCATTGTTAGAACTTCGAACCCAGATTTTCCGATCCAACCCATACATCAGCGTTGGATCCTGATGTTCATGCTGATAAATTCCCCCAAGTTCTATTTTACCCATTGAGTAATCATTCACTTTAAGCTTACTTACAAACTGCATCACATCAGCAGAAGAAAATAAAGTTCCATAACCCGTCAAACTCAATCGTGCCAGATGATCCAATTCGTGATGAGTACAAATATGTGCCAACCTGCTACGCTGAGCTTCATCAACACGCGTTTCCTCCATTTCATCACTAATTCCATAAAAACGAGAAGGGATGCTATAAATCAACTCAGTCGGCATTGGAACAGGCCGACTAAAAGTTCCCGCACTAAACTCATATCCTATCCCAAACGGCCTTAAACCAGCTCTGTCAAGAACTGCTATAAAATCAGGCAACTCCGCAAGAACGCCAGGGGGATTTATATTTTGACGATAAAAGATAATTTCTCCTCGGGCCCGTACAGGAGCTTCTGGCACCGGAAAAGCGCTCACCGCACTAATTAAAGTTTCCCACGTTGGATTAACAATCATAGTTCGAAGAACCATACCCATCATAAAGAAAAAGTACATTAAAAGAGCTGTGTATAGACATCTAGAAAAGTATACTAAAACACAGCAGACCTCGAAGACCCTGGAGTGAATTTCAGGTATATACAAAATAACTTACCTTCTGTATAATTGAGTACTAACGTATCTACAGCATCCTCATTCCACTACCACAACCCACCACCCCCTCTCACTCCCTCATCACACTAGACCACCACACAATCTTTTTATAGTCTCCACAATCTATATCCATTATGTCAACTATTTATCTTGATCACGCCTCCGCAACTCCCATAAGACCTGATGTGCTTAAAGTCATGGAACCATACTTCTCACAACAGTACGCGAATCCGGGCAGCCTCCATGCAGCTGGCGAGCAAGCTAAGGCAGCAATAGAGGACTCTCGGACCATAATCAAAGCTATTCTAAGCGCCGGGCCAAGCGACCAAATCATTTTTACTGGCAGTGGAACTGAAAGCATTAATCTGACCCTGAAGGGAGTAGTCAGAAAAGGCGACCACATTATCACAACAACGATTGAACATAAAGCAGTGCTTGAAACCTGTGACGCACTTAAAAAATTAGGTTGCAATGTAACCTATGTACCAGTTTCAAAAAAAGGGACGATCAATCCCAAAGACATCGAAAAAGCAATTACCAAAAAGACCAAGCTGATAAGTGTCATGTACGCCAACAATGAGATAGGTACAATCCAACCGATACAAGCAATCGCTACCATCGCCAAAAAACACAATATACTCTTTCACACTGACGCCTGTCAGGCAGGATCCCATCTCACTCTCAACACGCAGCATCTCGGAGTCGATCTTCTTTCCCTCAATGCAAGTAAAGTCTACGGACCAAAAGGAGTTGGTCTTCTCTACATCAAAAACGGTGTCAAAATTAAACCACTTATTCATGGCGGCTCTCAAGAGTTTGGTCTGCGCGCTGGTACCGAAAATGTCCCTGGAATAGTTGGCTTTGCAAAAGCTCTAGAACTCGCTCGAAAAGAACAACTAAAGGAAACTAAACGACTCGCCGAGCTGCGTGAATACTTTTGGAACAGCATCCAAAAAAACATCCCTTTTTCAACACGAAACGGCGATCCCAATCACGTTCTCCCTCACATTCTTAATGTCACATTCAAAAATACCGAAGGCGAAACATTACTTCTTTATCTCAGTCAAAAAGGAATCTATACCTCCACAGGTTCCGCCTGTACCGCCAAAAGCATCGCCGTAAGTCACGTCCTTATTGCAATTGGCTACAAAGAAAAAGATGCAGTCGGAACAATTAGATTTAGTCTTGGAAAATCAACAACAAAAAAAGAGCTAGAGTACACGATTAAAGTTCTCAAAGAAACAATTCAATCACTACGTAGAATCTAGCCACCTACAACGAAGGCTACAACAAAAAACCAAAAAAATCATTTAAACGGAACTTCAATTACCACAATATCACCATCTGTTACAAACCGAAGCGACAACGAATCTACAGATTCAATACTATCACCTTTTCCGGCCGTTTCACCTTCAAGAGCAACACTGCCATCAACAACAAACACAAAAAAAGCAGACCCATTCTGTACCGATAAATCAATACTCTTCCCCGCATCAAATATGCCACGCAGGATTCTAGCTTTCTGCCGCAGCACAACAGCACCACCTTGCGGTGCTGCCAACACCACCAATTCATTTTTCCGCAACTCCACCTTTCCCTGATGATAGCGTGGCGCTAAACTCATTATTTGCGGCTCAATCCATATCTGAAACAAATGTACAGGTGTATTGGTATCATTAAACTCGGCATGTTTCACACCAGTGCCTGCCGTCATATGTTGAACTTCCCCTGCCCCAATCACACCTTTATTGCCCATACTATCCTCATGAGTTAACTCACCAGAAAGTATAAGAGTCACAATTTCCATGTTCTTGTGCGAGTGAAGCCCAAAACCACCTTTCCCAGCAATATAATCCTCATTAAAGACAACAAGTTTGCCAAAACCAAGTCGATTTTCGTTGTAATACTCGTTAAAACTAAACGAATGAAAACTACGAAGCCATGGTGCTTTCGATTGTCCACGCTCACTCGACCGATGAATACGCATTGCCATGCAAGAGTTTCCCGCCTACGCCGCCTCCCGTAATTTCTTCAGGATAAACTCTACTGCCGCATCTGCTTTCTCTAAAAGCACCGTTGCTCCACCAACCTCGCGATGACCACCACCCGACCCTTCACCAAACTCACGGCCAACTTGTTTACAAATTGCTCCTACATCCACTTTATTTCGAACCTTAAAAAAAACATTACAACCAAAGCCTATCCGAGCAGTTCTATCATCAACCTGTTTGATATTAAGACCATAACTGCTCTCCAAAAACTTATAGTAAACATAAAAACGATCTACAAGACCCCGTTTCTCCACAAGTTTACGATCATCCTGAATAACACATTTCGACAACGGATCATACACAAAGTATTGATCCATAAACGTCCGCCAATCCTCCAAACTCTGTAAATAAGCTCTATAAAAAACCATTGCATACGCTGATTCAAACCAAGAACAGAGCGTAGGAATCTCTCCCAAGTCTGAACCAAGCAAGTACTTAATCATCTCATCATTTAAATTACGATCCCGCGTTTGAAAGAGTGTACTAACCACAATAGTTTGTTGTAATAAACTTAAGTTACCCCAATCAGCAGGAGCAAAAAAACATTCTTTATACTCCTCAAGAGTATACGTTGCCATATCCACCTTATCGAGAACTTTCCGAAATTCAAGAACCGAAGGAGGGAGTGCAATACCTCTTTCAACTAGAAGATCAACCATTAAGCCAGTACAACTTGGTGTTAATCGCCAATAATAATCCTTAACCTCTTCTGTCGGGCGATTAGTTGTATGATGATCAATCCACATTGCAACTTTTATTTTCGGTCGTGGAAGATCGAGAACAATATCTATCTCGCAAATCTCAACAAGTTCCAGCTCAACATCGGTCGGACTAACGGTAATGACCTCCATATCGGCAGGTAAGCCCAGCATAGGACAAAAATATTTTTTAAACATAAATGCGCTGGAAAATCCATCCAGACAATGGCCGTGAGTTATAATACGTGGTTTCATAGGACAATTAAACCAATTAGCAAGTTATAAAGGTTGCTGTGATAAAAAATAGGGTACGTTAGAGTACTCAACCATGATCCCCTCCCATGATTTCTACGTATGCTATCTATCTATGATTCCTACCAATGATCCCCCTATGATTTGACCGACTATCCTCAAAATAATCAACAATTTCACCCCATGAGTAAACCCGAATAATATTCTTATGACGAACATCTCTATTCCATGGTCTATCGGGCATCAAAACAGTAATACCATTATCTGCACAAGGAATTGCATGTTTGCCATCATCCTCCACAAGCTCTGTAATACCCTCAGTACGACACACATTATATTTCTCACAACTGTGAATTAATGTCGCACGGACATGGCCCAAATGCTTATCTAACCACCATTGTGTTTTCTCACGAAAAACAGCTGGTCGCGCAGTGATATACGTTGCGGAGTAATCCATGTCGACAAGCTTTGAAATCCCCTCCACCGCACCATCAACAGGTGGTAGATTTGCAAAAGCTTCTGACTCTTTAAATGCGTAGTCCAGCTCAACTGCTTGCGTATGGGGTACATCCCATACCTCATGCCAACGGTAACTATGAAACCGTTCATAGGGGATATGAATACCTGTTCTTTGATGATAAAACTGCACTAACGTTCGTAGTTGTTCCACAACTACTTCATCAAGATCAAAGCCAATTTTTCTCATAGTTAATCAATTAACGTTCTACTTAAAAGATTTAAGTACAAATTTAATAAAAAAACAATACGCAAACAAGAAAACATAAGGCATACAAGACGCAGTCTCAAAAACATAAACAATTTTAAATACTACTCCATTAATCAGAACCCATGTCTAATATCCAATACAAAACACCCAGAAGAGAAGTGGAACTACGCGACCTCCAACCAGCTGATCGCGTTTGTGTGACACTTGACACCACAACATTCATGGTCTATGCCGGAATGGATCATGGAGTAGGTCAAACAGACTTAAATCCAAAAAGTAGAATTACGTTTGTGCAAACAGCACCCAACTATAATCCCGCTGACAATAAACCATTCAACGTCTGGTCCAGTTATGTCAGATTTCTTCAGTTTGGAGATAATGGGATTCATATAGATCATCTTCATGTAAATCATGAACGAGTAGAACATGATTCACCTCGCTACCGCACACTTCAATCACTGGTAGAAAAAATTAGCAATTAACATTAAAATTTAGGATCCATCTTCCATTTTTTTGCTTCTTTCTTTAACCACTCTTTATATTCAAAGAAAATCTTTTCACGATCGAATTTACCCGACTTACCCCTTGCTGAATCCGCGATAATATGAAACCGATCGTTCGCCTGTATAACGAACTCTGCTTCAAGCAAGCGGGGGTCCCCAGCTTGATTAAAGACATCAACAATTGCTTTCTTACAATCCGCTCGCAAGAGAATGTTTTCCCATACTGCTTCCCAATCGCCAGCAAATTCTTTAACTTTTCCTGCAATACGCTTCAAAATATCCGAGTTTCCGTTGATTAGGTCATCAGTAATCTCAAGTTCATCCGTTTTGGGGTTATACACCATCAAATCAACAAACGCACCTTCTTTAAGAGGATCCTCGTCCCATTCTTTACGCACTTCTGTTACCCTCAGAATCCGTTTATACTTTCGCAGTCCTGAAATAACAGGGTTTGCAATCACAATTACATCAATTGCTTTAAATGATGTTTTAGGAACCCCAATATCATTTACCACACGATCATACACACCGTACGGTGAATCAGCGTGAATCGTACCAGCAACAACATTCGCTGCTGCACCGACACGCATCGCTTCAAAAAGTGCCACTGCTTCCTTACTACGAACCTCACCAACAAAAATTGCCGAGTCACCTAGACGAAGAGTGGAGCGAATACCAATTGAAGGATCAACCTCAGAGCCCGGCGACGATAAAGCTGATGCCACTTTAAGTGACACCAAATTATATCCTAAACGGCGCAACGACTCTTGGGGCAACTCAAATGTATCTTCAACCGTAATGATACGTACTTGCCTCATAATCTCCACGAGAACCGATCCGAGTAAACTACTCTTACCACTCGATCTAGTTCCTGCAATAAGAATGGAGGCATTCCCATCAATTAAAAAACTAAGAAGACCCGCCGCAAGCGGATTCATCATCCGCACTTTAGGCTGCAAGTAAAGGGGAAACGTCCAGGGATAATCACGGTGACGACGAAATGAAAACTCAAGACCATTTGGACTAAGAGGTGCCGTAATCGCAGAAACACGTGAACTAAAACCTGAGACCTTAAGTTCCGTATCCAAAATAGGATTCGCCTCATCAAGAGGTCTGCCTGAAATCAGACGGAGCTTGGTTGCCCAACTATCAACTTCTAAGCGTGTGGGATAAATATTCGTATAACAATCACCATAATCTTGATGTACAATAAAAATAGGGATTTCACCGTTTGGCGCATTGATATTTACATCCTGAACTTTTGGGTCATTTAAAAGAAGTTCAATTAATCCAAATCCCACCGTATAGCGAAGAAGTGCTTGCGCCAAAAGATCAACTTTATCCGATGTCACATCGAGCCCCTTACTTTTTATTAAATCATCCAACAAGTCTCGTCCTAGATTAAAGAATACCTCACGCATTCGCTCCGGATCAACAAATTCATCACGTGTCGGCTTATGCTCCGCCATAATCCGCTTCGCATCATCTAATAACGAATACAATTCTTCTTCAAAAGAAAATTCAGGAGGAGTAATGTGATAGAGTCGCTTGACACTATCAGGAAAACTAAACATATTTACCTCACAAATCTCATCACCTTCTCCAAACGAATAACTTTCCAATAGATCACCGTCAGGAAAATCAGTAACAAGTTTAGTATACATAAAATCCGGTCGTGTAGTTGGATGAAACGCAGTAGCATAAATTTCACGAGAACCTAACTTATAATCCTGTGCATGAGGCAAAAGGTAAGCAATGAGTGGCAATCGCTCAAGTAAGCCAATCACCTCCTCCAGAACAGCAACGTATTTTTGTTGGCTACCCGCATGACGCGCATCAACAAGCGCTTCCATCTTCATCTTTTCTACTCGCTCTAAGCGCTTGAGAGTCACATACGCTCCAAAAGGATCCT
>CAYIEX010000025.1:0-16630 GCA_964362485.1 uncultured Methanosarcinales archaeon
TTATCTTGATCGTCGGGAATTCCATCTCCATCTCCATCAGGTGGAGCTGGTTGGTCACAAACATTTCCTACTCCGTCACGATCACTATCCAGTTGATCAAAGTTTGAGCTAGCTGGGCAGTTATCACAAACATCCCCGCGGCCATCGTCATCACGATCAGCCTGGTTGCGATTAGCAATAGTAGGACAGTTATCTTCATTGTCTGGAACATCATCATTATCTTGATCTTCATCAGGAACAATCGGTTCACACACATCGCCTACTCCATCTCGATCAGCATCGCGTTGGTTTCGATTTGCAACATTGACACAATTATCGCAAGCATTACCAACACCATCTTGATCATTATCTCTTTGGTCTCGGTTAGGTACCGTTGGACAATTATCTTCATTATCTGGTACATTGTCCCCATCCTCATCAGCTGGAAGGATAATAACAACATCACAAACATCACCTGCTCCATCACGATCGGAATCAAGTTGGTCTTGGTTCCAAATATTAGGGCAGTTATCATCTTCATCTGGAACACCGTCACCATCACCATCTGCTTGAACGCCAAGAAGAAATGCACCGCTTCGAGAAGCACCGTGTTCATCAGTAACAGTTACTCGTATACCATAATTTCCTGGGTTTTCAACACGACCGCTCCACACTGCAGTATTATCGGCTCGATCAACTAAGCGCATACCACGAGGTAAGCCTGCTTCGAGTGGCGCATTGCCCTGTACCTCTACTGCTTCAATTGTAAAAGTAAGTTCATCATTGTCCTCATCATGTCCAATAAAACGAAGAGAAAATTCTTGCCCTTCAACACGTGAAAACATCGCGGGAATAACAAACATCCATGGTACATTGGGAGCAGGCTCAGTTGTAAAACTAGGGACATGATTCACAGCTTCAGCAGGATCACACGCGTCTCCGCGGCCATCACGATCAGTATCTCGCTGATTCGCATTAGCAACATTAGGACAATTATCATCCCCATCCCCAACACCGTCCCCGTCTCCGTCAGGAGCAACAGGTTCAGGTACATCAACAACTAATTCCAGAAATTCTGTTGCAGAACCGCGATCATTTTGAGCAAGAACTCGTACTCGATGCTCGCCATCAAGGCCGTCTGTATTAATTGGAAAAACTTGTACGAACACGGGCACATTCACACTCTGATCAACACGAAGGCCATTAACAAGAGTACGGACATTGGCTCCATTCGCATTTAAAATCTCAATCCATAATTGAAAATCACGTTGACTCGTTACGACAACTTGTAAATCCGGTCTCTCACCTGAATCGACACGAACCCTGTTAGGGTTATTGCCTACCCAGTCTGCACTTACTGCGATATCATTCTCAGCAAGAGCAATACTAGGAAAAAGTGAAAGAGAAAAGAGTACAAGAAGGAAAATACTTCCCCATTGTTTTATGTTCATTTTGTGTAAAACCTCTACGTTACTTAAAAGCCAATCCGCAGATCAGCTCCTCCTTCGGGAGCAACTTTCTCCTTGCGCGAATCGTATTCTGCACAGACCTTAGGAATAAATTGCACACCATACTTGTCGCCAATAGCAAGACCAGCACAGGCTCCAAGACCTAAAGCATCGGTAGCTCTCGATTTAGATTCACTTTCAGGCCCTACATTATGACGTGTAACTCTCCCATTTGTGTCAACAAATTGTGCTTCAGTGGAAGTTCTAGTAGTTTTTTTATTTTCCACATCATACAATGAAACTTGTGGAGCGAAGAGAACTTCAAGTCCATCAGCAATTTCATACCGTATTCCAAATTGACCACGCCACACACTGGAAACATCTTGCCGATCTACCACTTTTGTAACTTGTCTTCCGCTGTATCGTCCAACAGGAGTGTTTTGTCGAAGAGGAGTTTCTGAACTATCGGTCTCAGAGTATCCATCCGAAAGAACTTTACCGTATGTTAACGTAAGGAAGAAACGATCGCCTGTTAGTGCAAGGCCAGCTTCAGCGATGGCACCTGTATCAGTTCGGTACGATACTCCTGCAGTAGGTCGTAAAATCCCTCCTAAAATGCGAGCTTTAATTTTCTCTTCTTCTTTATCCTCAAATTGTGCTGGTTTAGCCTCAAGGGTTCTTACTCTCCCATCAAGTGCAGTGACATCATCTTTTGTAGCGTATCTCTTATCGTTTTCCTCACGAGCTTTATCGAGTGCCTCATTAAGAAGTTCACGCATATCATCACGAAGAGGGCTGTTTGGAGCCGAAGTAGTTACATCAGGTCTACCAGCTTCAGTAACTAATTGAAGTTGCAAATAATTATTAACTTGATCAGCATCATTTTCCAACTGATCAACACGAGAATTATTGAATCCGCGGCCAGGAACATATTGTCCACCAAACTCATTATCAATTGCTTGAAAGTGTTCTTCAAGTCCTAGTTTAAAATTAGCCCAATTTTTACGTCGATTAGCAGCTCTTTTCGCAGCAGCAGCAGCGCGCGCAGGATCGCAGTAATCAGCAGCATGTGCTGCAAAAGGTTCACACGTTAATGTTTCAAAAGAAGATGCTTTTGCTGCATTCCACGTGCTTTGAGTAGGAGCAGTTCCCTGAACTGCGCCAGCATTTCGTTGCGGTGTTCTTGCAGTCCGTGCAGCATCTGCAGCAGTAGAGTATAATGCTGCCACACTAGCAGCGCCCAATACAATATTTCGTAAAGACATTTTTGTTTCCTCCGATTCGCTTTAGCGATAAAGTATAATTATTATTACTACTCAAAAAAAACAACAATCCTATATAAAGGTTTCGAACGATTATTACTTGAAAGGAGTTACGACCTAACTTCTAAAACCCATATTTTCCTGGATTCTCTTCTTGAGGACGAGCTCCTGCTGGAAGTGCTCCTTCCTGCGCCAGCGCTTCAGCAAACTTTTTTGACGTACTTGTATCCCTCTCTCCGATATGCCAGTCGCGGTCTCCTACGACTGCCATATACAACTGTCGAGCAGCATCTTCAAATGATATAGCCTCTACCTCAAAACGATCCCGTGCTTCGCACCGAGAATCACCTTGCCCGCAGGTAGTACGGATCCAACCAGTAACAAGTTCATCAACAGCCTTGGTGTCCCCAGCATTCAACCGTTCACGAATAAATTCATACCTACTTTGCGGACTCCGACAAATGCCAAGCGACTGTTCGCTGGCGCGAAGTGCATTTTTACTCGCATCCAACTCCCTTTGCAATTGTGCAAGACCGGAAGTATCAACCGGAACAACAGAAGGTTGCACCACCGCTGTTCTACGTTCGCATTCACTGAGCAAGCGGCGAACATCGTCACTAATACCTCTTTCCGCGCTAAGACTCTCTTTACACACGTTTACATCATTAATATTTTTTTGTAGCGTGGATCTTAGCATTAAATTCTCCTGTTGAAATCCCCGAGCAATGTTTCTCTCCTCATCCACTTCCAGCTGAGTTTGAGCGATCAATCCCAAATCGAGAGTGCATGTTTCCAGTTTTACCTGAGAAGCATCAAGTTGACTCACCAGGCGTTTATTGAGCGCAGCTGACGTGTCACTTCCACTTTTAAGTTCATCGTAAGATCCAGCTAATGCGGTATTTGTTCGTTGAAGTGAGGCTACTACTTCCTCATGAACTCTATTCTCTTCTTGTCTCTCTTCCCCACATGAAATTAGTTGCGCTTTGAACTCATCCGCTCTAGCTCCGTATTCCTTCACAGCTTGTTGACCAACTCGATCTCGTGCTAGACAGTTTTGAAGAGCATCGGGAGTCGCACCCATCACGAGTATTTCTGGAACTGGCTTTGGCACAATTCGTTTCTCGCCCGAAGGAAGTAAAAAATACAACGGCAGCGCAACAACAGCTCCCGTTCCAATCCCCAGAGCATACGTGCCCCATGTCGATTTCCGTTTCTGTCGTGTAAGCGTAATATTGCGACCAATTAACGTCTCCTCTCTTCGTTCTGCTAGGAGTTCATTTTGACTATTGAGTACTGTATCGATTTCACGAAGGGATACTACCTCTGTGGTATCGCAGCGTCGAGCTTGCCTCCCATCTTCTTTTTGATAGTATACTCCGTTCGTTAAAAAAATAGCATTACCTCTCACTTCACTCCAAGTATACACTTCGCGTCGCAGAAGTTTGTCTTGGATAAGTGTTTCATCCGTAGATGGTGGATTATAATTACGAAGGCCCTCAAAGTTGCTACACAACTTCCTCCCTCCTTGTGGCTCTGGTCTAGCAGGATCACGTGGTAAGACATAGTCAAAAACGTAACATTTCTTTCTATGTGTAGTATACTCATCAATAGTCCAGGTGTCCTCTTCAGTTTTCCCGGATGTACGAGCAATTACAAATCGTCGCTCACCATACCACTCATACCAATCGCCTGCTTTAACTTCATCAAACCCCTGAATCGATGTCTCCCGGATAGCACGAGGATTAGCAAGATCTTCCAAAGTAAGAAAACCTTTTCCTTGCGCTTTCTCCAGTTTATACATATGGGTTTGCTGATCTGTCATTGTCTTATTGTTTAACCTCAAGCCAGACGCTTGTCGTATTTCCTACTTTATCCACATGATCGCCACTACAATATTTGTCCTTATTCTTAGTAACAAAATCGCCTTTGCTTGTTTCTAAGCCATCAGCACGTAAAAATACTTGACCTACTGCAAATTCACAATCACTCGTTCCATCAACCCAGTAAAATAATTTGTCATCTTGTCGTTCACAGGCAGGCGATTGATCTTTACATCGTTGTTTCATGTACTGTTCAACATCACCACCTAACGTTAAAATTGGCTCACCCTTACTTCGAGCAATAACTTGGGCTGGTGTTACTTGACCTAGTGAAGTAGGAAGTAAGTGGGAAGCAAAGTTAAGATAACTAAACACTTCACTCACGCCTTTTTGTAGCTGGGCGTACGGTCCTGCACGAAGTCGCTCAATCTCTCCACTCGCACTGGTAACGCTCACATTTAACCCTTTTATCTGCTCCTCAAGAGTTGCATACTCTCGCTTCGCTGCATTCACCTGTTCTCGAATTGCTCCTTCTTGACCAAGGGCCACTTCATAGCGGGTTTTCAAATCCCGCTCTGAGGTATCCAATGTTCTTTTCATTGTATCGATAGAAATTGGAATACTCTTTTCTGCTAGTCGTACACCATTCCAAGATCTTTGAAGCGAAGTCAAATGATCATCGAATTCTTGTCGTTGAACATACGCGTTTGCTAGTGCAGCAGTCGCAATAAGAGCGGCTCCCCCTAACGCTAATAGTCCAATTCGGCGCCATCCATTAGTTCTCATTCTCTCTGCTGCTACAATGGCTTGTGTTCTTTCTTCTAAACCAATTACATCTTCAGCAATATAGTGGGAAAGATTGTCTCTGTTGATACTAACTTGTTTTCCATGCCGCATTTGATGGAAAGTATAACTATCATCTGTCTCAAGAGCGCTCCTGTGACCCTCATGATAAATAGCCCCTGCGGGTACATCTTGTGAATTAACGAGTTGTGATCGTACTCGTCTACCTCGAGTGACGACTGGGATAAGAGCTGGTGAGTTAACGACATGTTCCACTCCCCCATTATTAAACCAATAAATTTCTCGCTGTTCAGCCGTTGGAGTTGGAAGCGGTGGAACTGGCCCCGTCTTCATTCTAACTGCCGTTTCTTTAGGCGCTGCGGGCGAGTGTCTGTAACTAACTGGAGCTTCAGCAATAGGGGTCTCAGCTGTTCTAGGACCACTCACTACCTCGGGAATAGGCGGTGGTGTCATTGGTCGAGAACCTGCGCCATTGTGTGTTGTTCTATCAACTGGTGTAGCATCGACTGCTGTAGCATCAACTGTTGTATCTTTATTATCTTTTTTCATTGTAATTCCTCCTGAATCTGTATCTTTAATATGTGGCATGCCCATCATGCTTTCTAATTCATGAGCTAATTTCTCCTCTATCTCATCCTCATCGGGATCAATGTCCATTGTGATTTCTCTTTGGGAAGCGGCAAGTTGTGGTTCTCGTACCGCTCCCATGGGAGTTGTGATTGGCTCACGCCGGCGAGTTGTATCTTCCCTGGTCCTAAAAATCGCCCTAACATGTTCCTCATATTCCCCGCGTTCTTGGGCCGGCACCAATATCTGAAAATATTTTCCTTCATCGACTGATCTGTTTCCTACAAAAGGAATACTCATCATACAATACTCTAAATCTCTAAAACGTTGCTCAGGAAATTTGATAATCAATGATTGGTGAGTGTGCCTTCGAATGATGTCTAAAATACGGCCATCTAAAATATGCTCATAGACGCGCTCTCTATTCCCATCAACATGAATCACTTGATGGCCCTGCCGTAAATATTCACGAAGCTCCCGGTTGTCAGTTTTGACTTTCAAAATGGGTATGGGTGCTGCGAGGGGATTGGTACGTTGTTCTGTTTTATTTCCATCAGGAGCAGCTCGATACAGGCCAATGAACGTCAAGGGCAGCCAAGTATCAAGAATCGCAGGTATTAGAATCTGATCCAAACTAGCCTCTTTCATTGTTGTAACCTGTTCAGGGTTAGATCGGTAGACCCAATACTTCGTTTCAGAGTCAGCGAGATGTTCAAGTAATGCCCTGTCCAGTCCAATTTTAAAAGGATCCACTTTTGGAATAGAGCCAGTGCTTCGGCTAGCATAGGTAATGTGATTTTGATGAACAAGCTTAACTCTATTGAGGATGTCCGTTTCTGTTATGGGGGCTAAAGGTTGGCCAAATACCTCGAAATGTACTAAGTCCGGCGGTGTTCTGGTAACGTAAATAATTGGTGCTGAATGGCGGGTGATTAGAGGATCTAAATCAAATACCTTCGGCTCTGGTTCCGGTACGGGTCTAATAATAAATCCATCTTCAAGTACAATTTTATCGCCCTGCGTAGATAGTTTAGACCACATTTGGGGCCATTCACAAGCCAAAGCCTCGCCATAACCCATTGAAATAAGCTGTACTGCACGAGTAATTGTCAAAGGGTCTACTTTGCTATCGGCGCGGCGAATAAGACTAAAATCCTTCATTCCAAGCCGGGCTAATGAAGAATTCGTAACAAGCTTTTCCAGTCCGTCAAAAGGGTCTTCCACCATAGGTTTAGCTATTTTACTCTTTAAAAGTAACACTCTTTTATAAACATTCTCTGTTTTTTATGCTGATTATTGTATACCCATAAAGTTAAAAGACACTTTAGAACCTATGTTTTCAGACTTAAAAAAACTTAACTACAACGGTATAGACAATACCTGCTAACAATAATAAACCTACAAACACACATAAGAGTAGGTTGGTGGGAATACTATATTCTGGAATCCTGTCTCCTCTCCTTTTAGCTCTATAATGCATCGCCATGATCAAAATACCTTCAAGCCCGCCTGCTATTGCCCCCGTAAAACCAAGAATTCCCACAAACGTTACCACATTAAACACAACAAACACAATCGGCAATGAGAAAGTCAGAAAAAAAGCAATCGGTTTAGAAAACCCAAAATCAAATTGATACGTATCAATCAGAGCAAGTCCGAGTGCTAAAAAAGAAGTAAAAAGAGTGAGAATGGCAAAAATGTTGGCTAAAGTACCAAAAACTTGGTTTCCGTAAATACTAAGAGCAACTGTTGCCACCCGCTCATTCGGTTCAAGCATAGAGAAATTACCTGGCCCAATGATCCCCACTACAACAATACAAAATACAATATATAATAAGATGGGAATGAGAGAACCAATAATGATGGCCTTTTTCATAAGGTGCCATTTTCGTTCTAGAACTTCATGAACTTCTGGAATTGCCGGTGACCCCATAAACGCAAAGAGGATCACTCCATAAGGCAAAAAGAAGAATGTCGGATCAAATGAACTAAAATGGTCTGGTTTTATCTGATTGTATGAGAAAATACCAAGTAATATCACAATCACAATTAGAAGTCCATTCACAATCAGTTCTAATTTACCTGCCGCTTTAATGCCAAATAGTAACACCACAAATACCACGATGGCAAAAATAGCAGTATAAAATAGAGGATTACCACCACCCAATAACGCTCTGATGGCCACTCCTTCACCAATGAGGTATGCTGTGAGCGCACCATAAATATTAACAAACATTGAGAGTCCAATAATTATCTTGCCCGGCTGTCCCAAATACTTTTCAGCGTAACCAACGAGTTGATGTTGGACCTTTGTTCGTAACACGACCTCGCCAAGGAGGAGATTCAAAAACAAAAAAGCAAGTCCTAATCCTATAATTAAAATGAGACCGTACAAAAACCCTGCCTTCGCAACAACATACGGAATACCCAGGGTACCTGCCCCGACAATGGTTCCTAGAAGAGTGGCTACTGCAATCCAAAAACGATGACGATTATAAAATTCTGACGATTGCCGTGTCACCCCTTTTTCTTTAAACATCACCTCTTAGAAATGAATATTGGTTTATATATTCTTGCCTTTCATCTTGCCTCTAAAAATTCAATTTAGTGAGTTTTTTTAGGGGGTAGTGAGTGGTGAATCAATGTGACAAATTCTCCGGCTGACTCCACCCATAAAATCAATGTATGTTTTGTTCCAGACAACTCGCTGATACAATACCTCGGCTACGTCTTTGAGTGGGTCAGAACTAATGGTTTTCAGCACAAATTGAGCTTCATCCATAATTGCAAGATCAGTTAGATTTTGTCTTCGACGGTCCCTTCCTGAATAATCTGCGTCCGGCTCAACTGCCGCCACAACATTCCAAAATTGATTGCGCGCATCACGAAGATCATCATGAGCAACACGTCCGTAATATTCAAAACGACCTCGCTGTGCTTTCATCTGCTGTTCCAGTAATATTCCATACTCCTTGAGCAACCTTTCATACAGCAACCCAAGCGAATTTTCCGACTTGGGGTCTTCTACAACTCTTTTGAGTTCGTGATAGCGTCCCACTACATCTCGTAAATCGACTTGGTACGGCTCTTCCATTAAATCCGGGATCGTGCATTCATCTGCTAATTGAACAGGTACATGCAAATCGAAGAAACCCTTAGCAAAATAAACTGAGTCCTCATAAGAAGAACCGCTGTCGGCATCAAGTGCTGACGATGCGACACCTGCTCCCGCAATTTCTTTCGCTTCTGGTCTACCACGAGCTGTAAGAAGTGTTTGCCATAAGCCCACTTTTTCTTGGCGAGCACCTCGCTCCATTTCTGTAATGGAATTCATAAAATAATACAACGAGTGAAACTCAGTTAGAAATTCCGGCGTTCCTAGTTTATCGAATGCACTTTTAAACCGATCCCTCATCGTCGTTGCAACTTCTCTAACTCCGGTAGCATTGTAATACTCGAGTGCTGCACTTAATCGAGGCCAAACGGCACCAACGTTTAGTTCATCTGCCAAGAAGAGATACGTACCACGCATCTTAATAACACATTCGTCCTTGAATTTCGCATCATAGTCAATATCAAAAACCCTACTAATGTGATACAACCTCGCAACGTATTCGTCAACATTGCTAGGATTAACTCCATCAACAACAATCCGCTCAAGTGTACTAAGACTCTCTTCAATATTTCCACGAATTTTTTCTCGTACAAAGCCAAGATCCGCTACATCCATTTTGGAAAAGAGAAACGACGTATCAAGGAGCATTTTGTCGTATAACTCTGCCAAAATTCCATCAATGGGTGTACCTTTGAAACGAGCTAACTCAATGCGATAAAGGCTCTCTTCGTTTGTTGGCGCCGTTCTAATTTCATTAATGAATTCTTCGAGCGAATAAGGCCCATCTTTCATTTTCAGACCTGCAATTCTAAATGTTTGATAGAGTAAACCTTGTAATTGTAAAAAAGGAATCGTATCTCGTAGCAGCAGATTTCGAGCAGCCGCTTTTGGGTTTGATGCAATCGTGTTAAAATTAGCTTGTCCGTAAAGTATCGCCACAATGGGACTAATTGGTGCAATTTTCCCGCCAAGTACCGACAGAAATGTTGTTCCTCCTCCTTGTCCACTAACTGATATTCCGTTATAGGTGAAAACGGGTTCGCCATAGAGTCCAACATCAGTTTCCTCTAAACGAAAAGCAAGACCCCTCATACCTTGTGAGTCAAAACCAAGACCCACACTCCGATTACTTCTTCGAACTGTATCCTCTAATCCTACTTGAACCGATGTGCTTTCACTTCCCTGGACACGAGGTCCCAAAGTGAGATCTATTCCTCGCTTGAAGACACATTCTTGTTCTCCTTGAGGTGTTCGAACTGTGTATGGTGTAGCACAGCTAGTAAGAAGTGCAGTCCAAAGAGCAATGGATTTTGTATTTACCAACAAGTAGTATAAAATCATCCGTTCTTTAAAAAATCTTGTACAAATCTTTAAGCTTTGGAAATATTAGAAAGAAGTTAGTACTCCATTGAGAAAAGAGTGGGGCTGCTGGGAATTTCCGTGATTTCCAAAGAAACCGCTTTTGAATTTCTGCCAAACAGGTCCCAGATCCGAAGCTAGCTTCAAGGAAAGTCTTGTCATCGCGTGAGCTCAACCCTCCATTACTGGAGGCTCCTATTCTGCCGGGTTAAACTACAGCCCCACAAACTTCCAAGAACTCCGCCTTTTCTTAAAGCTTTTGTTTCATTTGTCTCTGTCCGTTGGCAGATAACCAATCCCACCCGAATTCTTCTACTCGCTACCTATAAACATAAAAACACCTCTCATCCTTCCCCGAGCCATGATAACACTTGACGGCTCGCATGGAGAAGGTGGTGGGGCGCTCGTTCGTGTCGCACTTGCACTTGCAACTCTCACCGGTCAAGAGCTCCATATCACCAATATACGTGCCAATCGCGAGAGTCCAGGACTTAAAGCCCAACATCTAGCCGGCATCGAAACTCTCAAAAACTGGTGCAAATCAACAACAAACGACATTCAATTGGGTTCAACCGAACTCCACTACAAACCGGGATCCATTAGTAAAGGTATCTTTCATTGCGATATTGGAACCGCAGGCAGTATCACACTCTTGCTGCAAACACTCCTCCCTCCAGCGCTATTCGCTCCAGGAAAAGTAACCTTCAAAATCAAAGGCGGCACCTGCGGCAAAGGCCAAGCTTCAGTTGATTATTTCCAACACGTCCTCCTCCCCTACCTCGAGCGGTTTGCGGCAATTGAATTTAAAATTCTCAAACGTGGGTACTATCCAACTGGTGGAGGTGAAGTACATATTACTATTACTCCTCCACACTCCTACCAAACATCCAAACAAGATAAATCATGGAACAATATCATCCAAACTCTTCAAACCTCAATTCCTCCATTCAATCTCAACGAAGCCGACGATTTACTCTACATTAAAGGCGTCATCAACTGTTCACAAGTTCTTGCTGAGAAAG
This sequence comes from uncultured Methanosarcinales archaeon, assembly GCA_964362485.1. Lineage (GTDB taxonomy): Archaea > Nanobdellota > Nanobdellia > Woesearchaeales > GW2011-AR9 > CAMAVK01. Next base: position 11,377 of record CAYIEX010000025.1, read on the forward strand.
AAGTTGCCGAACGTATCCGCCGAGCTGCTCAAATGTCCTTGCAATCATTCAACGTCCCTATCAACATCGCTGTTGAGTACGCTTCTACAACAAGCATAGGGGGCGAAATTTTCCTCTATGCCCTGCGTGGAAAGAACAATACATACAACACGAAAAATCCACAAATCATCGCTGCAAGTGGTCTGCTTGAAAAAAGCATCTCTTCTGAAGAATTAGGGAAAAAAGTCGCACATCAACTCAAAAACAATCTCACTTCCAACGCTACCGTTGATGAACATCTTTGCGATCAACTCATTCTCTACGCTGGTCTTCTACCAGGATCGCAACTTCATCCAACAACGATCAATAATCACACTCTATCCAACATCGCTGTCGTAGAAAGGTTCCTGCCTGTGCGTTTTGAAAAAAGAGGGGATGTTCTTCTCTCCCACCCCTTCAGCGCACAAGATTTATAAATAAACCACGGTTTAAATCGATCTATGGAAGGAAAAATTTGCGTTTCATGTAAACGAAGAGTTGTAAACGACATGGGAAACGTTAGCTTTAATTGCCCAAGTTGTTCTAAATATTCTATTGTTCGGTGTCAAAACTGTCGTGCCAATGCAACCAAATATACATGTCATGGCTGTGGCTTTGTTGGACCTAACTAAGAATGGCAAAAGCAATTGTAACATTTAAACTCATGCCGGAATCTCCTGATGTAGATTTTAAAGCAATTGAAGAACAAGCTCTTCAGATAGCCAAAGATAATGGATCCATTGGACAAATGCAATCAAAATTAGAGCCAATCGCTTTTGGTCTTAAAGCTGTGCTTATCCTTGCCATGTATGATGTTAATAGTAGTGACTTTGATGGAATAGCCTCAAAAATGGCTGAAATCGAAGGAGTGCAAAACGCCGAAGTTGCTAAAATGGATCTGGCCCTTGGTTAAATCAAAAAAGCAGAAATCCTCCTCATTCATGGTGGGGATACACAAAATGAAGAAACTGCTTCATTTTGGTACAGAAATCAAATAGTTTTTTGATTTCTTGTAGTCACTTTTCAGGATTTTCTTTAAATGTCTTATCATTACAATTATGTAACTTCTATTTAGCGTATCTTTTTATACTCACTCCCCTCTCTGTAACTTAGTATACGATTCGTGGTCCTCATGATTCTGTCTATTGCTCTATCTTTACCCCTTTGATGGCTATACTCCACATGATCGGGACCAACAATTGCATACACAAACTCTCATGAAACTTACAAGCCCTTCATTTAATCATAATGGATTAATTCCCTCGGTGTATACCCGTGATGGTGATGATAAGAACCCTCCTCTTAAGATCCGCGATGTCCCCCCAAACACAAAAAGCCTTGTTCTTATAATGGACGACCCCGACGCGCTAAAACAAGCAGGTAAAATATGGGATCATTGGATCGTGTTTAATCTCCCCTCCTCTCTTACCATCATTAATGCAGGCGAACAACCACCAGGCGTTGCTGGGCAAAATAGTCAGGGAGACAGCACTTACCAAGGTCCCTATCCTCCCAATGGTGAGCATCACTATTTCTTGAGACTCTACGCCCTTGACATAAAGCTTTCTCTGCAAGAAGGCGCCGCAAAAACACAAATCCACGAAGCGATGCAAGGTCATATTATCGAAAAAACAGAGTTAGTGGGGAGGTATTCGGGTCGGTCTTAATCAACCTTCAACAATTACTGGTGGTGGGTGGTTTTCTTGACAGAGCCAATAGCCGATCATGAATTAGAAGAATACCTTGCTCCATTTAAAAATTATCATTATAAAGATTTCCGCATCGCATCTTTCATCCCATCCAGTCCTAATACAGTTTTAACACCCGTCGGACACAAATGACTTCGCACTCCTTGTACTGCAGTTAAAACTCGTTCTAACTTTGGCGGGTCAATTCTCATAATCCGTGCTAATTCATGGACATCATAAAAACCAACACTTTTCACCTTCAACTCATCCCTTAGCAATTCCAAAAATTTTTGTTCTTCAGGATATAGGTTATTTTTAATCATTTCATCAGCTAACTTCTCATCCCCAAGAGCTCCCGTCCAAAGTGGTCCAGCATACTCCATTGTCTTTTCACAACACGGCTCATTAGGCTCATTATTATAATTACTCGTCTTGTGATTCAAACATTTCCGACACCACAGTAAATAGGCTAGTTCACGAACAATTGCATCACATTTCTCTTTTCCTTTCTCACAGCGGAAATAAATACGAAAATAATGATCTTTGTGATATGCAAGGATGGGCACGAATGCTTTTTCAAACTGAATCCCTTGCAATTGCACTTTTCGAATCAAGATCCGTAGACCCGTCTCATGCATCATGTAATTCTTCAAAGGCTTCGCCCAATATTTACGCTGGGTTACCTTGGGATATGTTCCGCTCAACGCAGCCGTATCCGTTGCCGTCACCGCGAGAATTCCCTCTCGTGAAATCCGCGCCACAGCTGCCGCTAAAAATGGATTAGGAGTTCCAAAAGGATCAACCTCAATATAATCAAATCCCCCTTCACTAAGTAAAAATTGAGTTGCTTCCAAAGAACTTACTTTAACCCAATCTTTTTTCTCCTCTAAGGTATTCAACTGAAGTAGCCCATCAAACTTCTTCGGAAAGGATTCTTTGTAATCATTCACAAACAACGTCTCAATTTTTCCTTCGCGCAATTCGCGCAAGAATCGAATCGAGCGAATTCCAGAACCCGCCATAATGTCGGCGATTCTCATCTTTTCATTAGGGATAGAATTCAAAAGGAGAATTGAAATACTTCTATTAGATTTCATAATGGGATTATAAAATACTTCCATCTGGCGATGAACATCACCTTTTGGGAGAGCGACATCAATCTTACTGCCACATTCATCGTGAAATGTCATAATTAAAGATATGTCTCCATCCTACTTATTCTTTATCGAAGTAACAAGTAGATAGGTGGGTTCTGGTAGTTCCATCTCCTTGACCTTGATCATCTCATGTTCTCCTCGTTCCGTTTGCGTTAAAACATAGGGTTCAACTACTCCTGGATGTTCGGAAGGAAGTGCAACGTATGCGGCCCGAGGTACTCCATAATTGGTGCAGTATTGTATCACCTCATCCCAGCTTGGGAGACGCAACCCTAACTCTAATGTTGTTAAAACATGTTCTACTGCTATAATCTGTCCAGCGTTAGTAAAAGTATACGTTTCATTTGGTATTGCCGGTGTATATAACCGTACTGCTGGCTCTAATAAATAATTAGCGAAATCTACTATCTCCTTACCACTAAGTCCACAGCCCAAAAAATATGGAATGTTCGCTAAATAGAGAGTAGTTGGTGCCGTTCCCGTTTTGAAGTCAGGAGCTGGACGAAAGGCGTCTTCTAATTGAGATTGTAAGAGATGTAGTGCAAAGATCATCTTGTGGTAAGATAAGGTCTTATTTTTAAATTTTCCGAACAGTTTACTACTTAATAGTTAAATTGTAATTTTCTTGAACGATCACTTCTTTTTTCCCAATTCCAACACTAAGTTTAAAAAACTCCTGCTCACTCTACTTTTCCATGGCCATTCGCAAAGTTCTCATTGCAACACTTGGACATGTAGACCATGGTAAGACCACTCTGCTAGACAAAATTAGACAAAGTGCAGTAACCGCCGGCGAAGCAGGAGGAATTACTCAAGCAATTGGTGTATCCATTATCCCACTTGAAACAATAAAGAAAATTTGTGGTCCACTCCTCAACGTATTCAAAAATAACCTTACTGTGCCCGGTCTCGTCGCCATAGACACACCCGGTCACGCTGCGTTTACGAGTCTTCGAAAGCGCGGAGGCAGTCTTGCCGATATTGCCATCCTTGTTGTTGATATTAATGAAGGGTTTAAACCCCAGACTCTCGAATCAATTGAAATTTTACGAGCCAATAAAGTTCCTTTCATTGTTGCCGCCAATAAAATTGATCTTCTTCCCCGCTGGAGCTACAATCCTCAGCAGTTCTTTCTTGATAATTTCAATGCGCTTGACTACGCTATCCAAGGGGAGTTTGAAAAAAAAATGTATGAACTCGTTGGCAAATTCCATGAGTTAGGTCTCCAATCAGAACGCTTCGATCGAGTATCGGATTATACACAGCAACTCGCCATCGTTCCAGTTTCCGCCCATACAGGTCAAGGTATTCCTGAGCTTCTCATGGTATTAACGGGGCTTGCCCAGCGTTATCTTGAAAAAAAACTTCATATTGAAGAGAATGGCCCTGCCCGTGGAACTATACTCGAAGTAAAAGAGGAGAAAGGTCTTGGAACAACAATCAATGCAATTATCTACAATGGTCATCTTAAAGTAAATGATACCATCATTCTTGGAACTTTAGGGGAACCCATCGTCACTAAAGTTCGCGCTCTTCTCGAACCGGCAGAACTCTCCGATATGCGTGACCGCAAAAGTGCATTCAAAAATGTTAAAGAGGCATACGCAGCCACAGGAGTTAAAATTTCTGCACCTGGTCTTGAGACGGCTATTGCTGGGATGCCACTGCGTAGCTCATCGGCAAAACCCGAGGAAATCGAACGTATAAAAGCCGAAATAAAAGCTGAAATTGGTGAAGTGATCTCCGATGATGAAAGTGAGCACGGAGTAATGCTCAAAGCAGATACAATTGGGGGGCTTGAGGCTCTTCGCAATCTACTCAAAGACAAAAACATTCCTATTGCTTATGCCTCCCTTGGTGAAATTAGCCGCAAGGATCTCTCTAAGTTAGAATCTCTCAAAGAAAAAGACGAGTTTACCGGCGTTCTTTTGGGGTTCAATCTCAAAGTATCCACCGAAATGGAAGAGTACGCCAAAGCCAAAGGACTCAAAGTTATCGTCAATGATGTTATATACCGAACTATTGAGCAATATGACGAGTATGTGGAGAAACTAAAAAAAGAAATTGAAATGCGGGAGTTATCCAAACTTGTTCGCCCTTGCAAATTCTTTTTGCTCAAAGGCTTAACATTTCGACAAAATAATCCTGCTATCTCCGGCGTTGAAATTGAAATTGGACGTTTGCGCAGGGGGGACCCCATCATGAACTCCCAGGGTATTCATCTGACTCGCGCCAAAAGCATGAAAGATGGGCAAGATAACGTCTCCGTTGCAGAACAAGGCCGTCAAATTGCTCTTGCTATGGATAATATTACCATTGGTCGTCAAGTTGAAGAAGGAGAGTTTCTTTATACTGACATCCCCGAAGATGATTTCCGTAAACTCAAAGAAT
>CAYIEX010000026.1:0-16462 GCA_964362485.1 uncultured Methanosarcinales archaeon
ATCACACTCTACAACGCCGATATTGCACCTGAACAAGAATTCTTTTACAAGTACCATCTCTATCCCGGTGTCTACACTGACCAAGACCTCAACGTAGAGCAAGAACAACAACCTATCTCACTCACCACGGCTACACTCAAAATAACATCTGAACAACAAATCATCCAGAAAATTGAATTCAACAAACAGATCATCCAAGGAACTGAACCAGAAATGCTCGAACAATTCACCAAACTCTTCCAAGAATCTGACCCTGATGTTCTCATCATGGATTTTGGCTTTGCTCAACTCCCATTTTTAGCCGCAAAGCTCGAATTCTACAATCTCACCTGCCCATTTCATCGCTATGACCCAGAACCAATTAAGTATCGAGGTGGCAAATCATTCTACAGTTATGGTCAAGTCCAATTCAGGGATTATGCTATCAGATTGAGAGGACGCTTTCTCATCGACACTAACTCCACCATTGGCTCTCAATGTGATATTGATGGTATTTTGGAACTGTGCGAACTCACCGGAGCCAGATTTCAACATATGGCGTCACGTAGTTTTGGCGCGACATTTCAACATTCACTCATCCGCCTCATGTACAACAAAGACATACTCATACCCTACAAAGAAAAGCCCGTCGACCTCCCTCTATCCATGTATCATCTCCTCAAAGGTGATCGAGCAGGACATACGTTTGATGCCAGAGTCGGATTTCATAAAGACGTCGCAGAAATAGATTTCTCTTCCATGTTTCCATGGGTCATTCATAACAAAAATATTTCTGCCGAAACAATTCTTGCTGGTGATCCACCCTACGAGACTGTCCCAGGACTTCCCATCAAAATATCCCACGCAAAGAAAGGACTCATCCCCGAAGCCATAAAACCAATACTAGACCGCCGCATGTATTACAAAAAGAATCGTAGCACAATCAACGACTCCAGAGCTCAAGCACTCAAATACGTCCTCGTCACCGCCTATGGTTATCTCAGATTTCGCGAATTCAAATTAGGCATTGCCACATCACACATGGCCATTTGTGCCTACGCCCGTGACATCATTCTCCAATCAGCGCAACTTGCCGAATCACGTGGATTTGAAGTCGTGCATGGCATTGTTGATTCGCTCTATATCAAAAAGAAAAACATTACTCAAGAAGAAGTCAAAGCGTTTTGTCAAGAACTCGAACAATTAGTCGACATTCCCGTGGCGAGTGATGGCATATTCAAATGGGTTGTCTTCTTGCCATCCATCAACGACCCCGACCGACCGCTCCCCGCCACCTATTATGGTGTGTTTAAACATGGGGATTTGAAAGTACGAGGTATTGAAGTGAGGCAACGTAAAACTCCCCCGCTTGTCAAGTATTTCCAGCAAGAGGTGCTTAACATGATGCAACATTGCACAACCAAAAAAGAAATTGTGGAGCAACTCGAACTCTATTGTGCGGTACTGAGGAGATGTATTTTGAGTATTGAACGGTTCCCCGTGGCGTGGCTGTTACATAAGATTCAACTCTCCCAAGAGACCTATGCACACAACATCCCTCAAAAGAAAATTACAGAGCAACTACGGGCGGACGGCATTACCATTCGCCCCGGTATGTTCATCACCTATTTGATGCAAGAACATAATTGCCCTGTCATGGAAAAGCAGTATTCAGGTAAACCTGATAGAATCTATTATCAGAGTCTCTTGATACGCTCACTTCTGATATTACTTCAACCGTTCGGTATTGATCGCAAACGTATTGTGGAGTTGGTGGGGATGGATAAACAGCTGAGAATTACGGACTTTACTGAGACATTGCCCCTACTTTCATTTGAACGAGAAACAGCACCGCAGGTAATGTAGTGAAGATTAAATACAATGGTAATCAAGAAACGAAAAATAATGAAAAATAAAGTATGGAGAGCGAGAAAACTTTTAAATACTAATACATAATCACAAACATATGATTGACCATGTCACCATTCGCGTAGAAGATTTAGAGAAAAGTCGAGCTTTTTATGAAAAGGTTTTGGCTACTCTTGGATATAAACACAATATTGGTAGTAAAGACGAGGGCTTCTATGGCTTTGGCTTCGGAGATGATCCGATCTTTGAAATAAGCCAAGCCACAAAAGATCGCCCCGCTCATAAAAAAGTTCATATCGCCTTTAAAGCCAAGACCAAAGAGCAGATACAAGAATTCTACAAAGTAGCAATCGCGAATGGTGCCAAAGATAATGGTAAACCTGGTCCAAGAAAAAACTATACTCCTACTTATTATGCCGCTTTCATAATAGACCCAGATGAAAATAACATGGAAGCATGTTTGTACTAAAATGGATATTTAACTAAATCATACCAATAATCTTTTATCTGATAAACCATCCCATAATCCCATGTGCGGCAGATTCAGTATAACCCCCTCGAAAGAGAAAATCGAAGAACGCTTCCACGCCACGATGAACGCAGAGTGGAAACCCAATTACAACGTCGCTCCCTCCCAGATGGTTCCAATCATTACCAACGAAAATCCAAAAGAAATCGTCATGGCGCGTTTTGGGTTTATTCCCAGTTGGGCTGAAGATGCCAAGATGGGCTACAAAATGATTAATACCAGAGCCGAGACTATCTTAGACAAGCCAACGTTCAAAACCGCGGTGAAAACCAAACGATGCCTGATCCTAGCAGACGGATTCTATGAATGGAAAGCAACAGACAAGCACAAACAGCCCTATCGCATTGGAATAAAGAAAGGAGAGCTCTTTGCATTCGCGGGCATTTGGAATACCTGGAAAGGCATCACCACATTTTCCATCATCACCTGTTCAGCAAATGCTGCAATGAAACCAATTCATGAACGTATGCCCGTTATTCTTCCACAAGACAAAGAGCAGGAGTGGCTGACCAACGCACATGACGAAGCATTAACATTACTGCAACCATGTGATGCCAAACGCATGAAAACATTTGTTGTGTCAGATGCGGTGAATTCCGTAGCGCACAATAGCAAAGAGCTTCTACTTCCAGTGAATTCCTTTTCTACTTCTGATGCAACCACTTTCTCCCATAAATAATTACTTGAAGAGTATATCCACAAAATAGCGGAAGCTAACACCGTAACATCACCACGTAAATCTCCTTTCTTCTTTTTTCAGTACAGATCACATAATTTAAGCAATAACTTTTCATCTTCTTCTTTAAAACTCAGCTCTACTTTTTCACTAACAATCAATTCTTTTACCGCATTATATCTACCCCTAGAAATTTCTATCTCCTCTTCTTTGAATGGACCGTTACTCGTTCTTCCTCTTTCTTTACCATTCTTTGGAGTTTTTGAATATCTTCTTCTGCAGGAAGTTGTTCGGGTATGATCCCACTATCTACCAATAATCCTCTCACTTTTTTATTATTTGTAATGTGCTCTTCCGTGATATCATTCTCACCTTTAAGATTCTCCTTCTTAACATTAAAATTTGTAATTTCTGTTGCTAAATTCTTCGCGGTAATTGTTACAGTTGGTAAAAAGTCAGCCAATGGTCTTTTTTCGGGAATTTTCAACTTATTTTTCATCTTTTTAGTATCATATCCACCAAATAGAGCTTCATCGCCTTTGCTTCTGATTCGGGCAAAGCCTGCATCATCTACGCCACGCTCATAAATTAATTTAGAAAGTTCTGTTTCGGAAGCGACCAGCTTTTGCCTTGCCGTTAATCTTTCAATCAGGTCTATTCTTTGCTCTATAAGCTCTTGTTTTCTGGTTTGGAGAGCAAAATAGCTTTGGGCAAAAGCAATCTGTTCTTTTCGTGGATCACCATTTTGGGCTATTAAATAACAAGCGTATCTGGTAAGCTTATAGTCAATTATCTCTCTTTTTGCTCCTTTTGGCAGGTCTATCGTTTTCCTGACCTCAAGAAAATGATCCAAAATATTTTGCTTGGAATGAGTGCAGGCTTCCTTTGCCTTCTCAATTGCATGAACAAAGTTCTCCCATTTATCATACCCTAAAAGTATTTGCAAATCTCGAGCAAACCAGAATTCAATATTAGATTCCTCATGAGCATACTCTTCGAAAGTTTTCTTAAGTTTTATGATAATCCCAAGTTCCATTTAAAACCTCATATTCCCAACTTCCTGCAAAGCAGACAATCATTATTTTTCCATAATCAGTATCATTATATATGAACCATCGAATACTAAAAAGACAAAACATATACTCAGAAGGGTTGTATTTTATATAACCTCCCTCAACTTGTCCAGTGCGGGAGTGGTTATATACTTCTAAATACAATAACCTCATTTCTTCCCCGAGAAAAAATAAGCCTCCCTCCACACCCCACACATTTAAAAACATCCCTCCCCCTCCTCCACCCCATGAAATTAATCTTATTCATCCTCCTTCTCGCCATTCCATTCTCCCTTGCCTGTTCTTGTATCGAATCACCTCCACCCGAAGTAGCATTGAACCAATCCAGCGCCGTCTTTCGCGCAACCGTCACAAAGATCCAAAATCCAATCTTTTCCACAAGTTCATTAGACCCACAAGAAATAACCTTCACCGTTCACGAAGTCTGGAAGGGTGACATTCAAAAAACCACCATTTTAACAACGGCACAAGGAGGAGCCAGTTGCGGCTATGAATTCAAACTCAACCAAGAATATCTAATCTACAGCACCAATAATGAAGTTTCTTTGTGTTCAAGAACAACACCCACCCCCACAGATGACATTCAGTTATTAGGCAACTCAACTCCACCACAAGACGATGAACCGCAAGGTCTCCATCCAATCCTTCGTATTTCTCTTATGGGACTTGGCGTTCTAGTCGCAGCGCTATTGCTGCTCCGATACAAAAAGTAAATCGAAAGAATTATAAACTATAGTTTACAATAATAAATAAAAATGGACATAGATAAACAAAAGTGGACTTCGCTCCAAACAAGAATTTTCTCTTTAGTCTGCCTCAAATCAGGACAAAAACTAAGCCAAAGAGACATTGCTAAAAGCCTTAAAGTGTCTCCCATGGCTATATCAAAAGCCATTCCTCCAATCATTAAAACCAAGCTCATTAATCTAGAAAAGACAAAAACAATAAATTTCATTTTTTTTAATAGGGATGAAACCAAGGCCATAGAATATAAGAGAGTTGAAAACCTGCAACAAATATACAGCTCCGATTTCTCAGACTATCTCAAAGATGAACTTCCTGGGGGCACAATAATCCTATTTGGAAGTTACTCATTAGGTGAAGACACAAATTTATCTGACATTGACATAGCAATTGTTGGGAGAAAGGAAAAAACACTAAAATTGGACAAGTACGAAAAATATTTGGAGCGAAAAATCAGTCTCCACTTTTTTCCTTCATGGAAAGAAATGCCTACTCATTTAAAAAATAACATTGTAAGGGGCATTGTATTACACGGTACAGTTGAACTATGAAAAAATTTGAAGAATATCTCCAAGAAAGCACCGTAATATCTGTTTCACCAAACCCAGAGAGAGCTAAAAGCCTCGTAGCTGAATCAGAAAGAAGAATGTCATCTTTACAAGAACGCTTGAAAAAAATAGGAGTACATGAGAATAATGCCAATGACTACGTTGAATACTGTTATGACATGATTATGCATTTGATAAGAGCAAAATTATATCTTGAGGGATATTCTACTACAGGTCAAGGGGCTCACGAAGCAGAAGTATCCTACTTACGAAAACTAGATATTAAAGAATCAGAGGTCCTATTTATGGATCAACTAAGGTACTACAGAAATAGAATTCTGTACTATGGTAAAATCCTAGATGAAGAGTATGCACAAAAAGTGATAGAGTTTACCCAAAGAATAGTTCCTCTTCTCAAAAAAATTATCAAATGACCCGTCGTGCACTCTTCTCAAACTTCAAAACATCTTCTACCTCGCTAACTCCACGAGTATGCAATATCCCAAGCATTTGCCTAAACACCGCTGCCGTTGCTTGTACATCCGCCATCGCCCGATGTGCTCGGCTATTTTCCACACCCAAATGCAAACATAAATCAGACAACCTCTTACGCTCAAGATCCGGAAACAATCGATTCGCCAATTTTTTAGTGCACAACCGTGGCACAGTAAAAGAATGCCCATGCTTTTTCATGTTGTGTTCTAAAAACCCATAATCAAAGGTTGCATTATGCGCAACAAAAACATCTTTTCCTACAAAATCAGAAAATGACGGCAGCACCTCTCGAATTGCTGGCGCATCGCGTACCATCGCATTATCAATACCCGTTAATTTCGTAATAAAAGAAGGAATTCGCACACCAGGATTCACAAGCGTTTCAAATGATTCAACCACCTCACCACGCCGCAACCGGACCGCTGCAATCTCAGTGATTTGATGGTACCCAGCTGAAAGTCCCGTTGTCTCAATATCCACCACCGTATACATAACAGAGCAGAAAACGGAATGTGTTTATAACATTTTTGAATTATTAGTTGATGCCAAAAATAAATTATAATTTTCCACATCAACTAATGTTTGAAAGACACAACTTTTTATAACCTACTTATGTCTTTCATTAGATCAAGAAGAGAATACTTTATTAATACCAAACAATTAAAAGCAAAAACTATGGCACACAACCACACTGAAGATGACGAAATGGATGAAGGAATGGAACTCGAAGAAGTCGTTGACGAAAATAACCTTCTAATCAATGCCCTACTCAAGCTTTTAATTAAAAAGAAGTTAATTACCGAGCAAGAGCTTGATAAAGCAATCGAAGAACTCGAAAACGAAGAATAAATTTTTTTCTTATTCTAACATTTTTGTATACTTTAGTGCTGCCTCCCGCAAAGAAGGTGCCAAGTAAATTCCTCGTCCAACAATAGGATGATAACGGTCCCCTGCTATTTTTACCGCAGCATCAATTTTGCCCCCTTGTGCAACAAAACCGGGTGAATAAAAAACAGGTTCAACACCTTCCGCTTCAACAAGAGATCGTATTGTTCCTAATACATCCAGTTTATTACCGGGAACCACAAAATGATTTACTCCAGCCTGCGCAGCCACTTGATAAATCCTCAAAGCACCCTCATCACTAATATAACCCCCTTCACTTTGGGCAAAACCATTATGAGTCATCCAGCCTCCGACAATCACACCTAAATCCTTATCTTGTGCGGCATTAACCCACGCCATTTGCGCAACCGGTCCAGTAAAAGGAAAAAGAATAATTGCCTCTATTCCCCCCCTTTTACAGACCCCAGCAAAATTTACCCCCATCTCAGGAATATCATTACCACCCTTTTGATGATCATAAATAATCGGTTTAGAAGTATATCGACGGGCAACATCAACGACGCTGGAAAGACCAAAACCAAGACCCAGTTCAAATCCTACTTTATACCCACCAATACCATCAAGATCGCACGTTGCACGCACAATCTTTTCAAAATCCTCAAGTGTAGCAACATCACATGCTGGAATAATACTTTTATCAGAAGAAATAATTGTTCGGTTCATAATATCACCAGCAGATGGACAGCCGTTCTACTATATAAAAAAATCTATACTCGTCCAACTATATCATTCCCACCAAAATCTTATAAAAAATCAACCCAAAATACATGTAATGATCACATTTTATATCGAAACCTACGGCTGCGCACATAATACTGCTGACTCAGAGCGTATGACTGGCATTCTCCAAGAATCAAATCTACAACAAGTGGACGCAATCCAAGAGGCCGATGTGATCATATTCAATACCTGCACCGTAAAAGGCCCCACCGAAGATGCCTTCTTCAACCGATTAGAATCCATTTCCCAACTCTACCCCGAAAAAGCAATTGTAATTGCGGGCTGCATCCCCCAATCTGACCCGCAAAAAGTTAAAAAATACTCTACCATTGGACCACGTCAACAACACAACATTAAATCTATCATCACCAGCGCGCTAAACCACAACACCGCTCATCTTCTCGAAACCGGAGAAATGCCACCTCTCAATCTTCCTAAAGTAAGAAAAAATCCGCTCATTGAGATCATCCCCATAAACCTTGGCTGCATGAGTCGCTGCACCTTTTGTAAAACCAAACAAGCGCGGGGCGACTTAGAATCCTATTCAATCCAGGACATCACTGCAGTTGCTAAAGTCGCAATCAATGACAACGTCAAAGAACTCTGGCTCACCAGTCAAGACACCATGTGTTATGGCTTCGATCAACAAACATCTCTCACGACTCTGCTCCAACAATTAACCGCTCTTGAAGGTAACTTCAGAATTCGCGTTGGTATGGGCAACCCCATCCATCTCAAAAAAATAAAACAAGACCTCATCCCTTTATTTAATCATAATAAAATCTACAAGTTCATTCATCTTCCCATTCAAGCAGGAAGCAATAAAGTTCTCAAAGATATGCGCCGTGGCAACACCAAAGAAGAATGGCTCAGCCAAATTGAATATATCCGTACCACCGTCCCAAAAATCACTATCGCCACCGATATCATTGTCGGCTTTCCCACTGAAACCGAAGAAGATTTCCAAGAAACACTCAATGTAGTAAAAGATGCAAAACCCGATATTATTAACATCGCTCGCTTTTGGCCGCGACCAGGAACACCCGCAGCCAAGCTTCAAGCGCTCCCTGTTGAAATAGTCAAAGAAAGGACAAAACGTCTAACTGAGCTATTCCATCAAATCGCACTCGCGCAAAATGAACAATGGATTGGCTGGAGTGGCGAAATCGTAATCTCTGAAGCAGGCAAACTACCTAACCAATGGACAGGAAGAAACCATGCCTACCGACCCATCATCGTTGAAGGAAATTTCCAGTTAGGAGACACCCTCTTCGTAGAAATCGAGAAAGCAACCATATTTGATCTACGTGCAAAATTAGTGTCCCTCGTAAGTGATTAAATTGGCAAAGTTTTATAAACCACCCCTCCAAAAACCACCCTCATGCCACTCTTCCAAAGAAATCCAAAAAAACAACCTTTAGAAGAACTTCTCCAAGGCATACCGCTACTTACAGTTCCAGAGATTTACCATTATTCCGGAAAATATAAAATAGTAAAACCCCCTCGAGCGTTTATTCTACCTGCGGAGGGCCAAATCCATTTACAAGGTAGATTCAAAGTTGAACCTTCAACAGTACATAATATGTTCGGATTCTCGAGAGGTCCTTGGTATAAAAAAACACATTGGGAAGTAATGTTGGATGGATCAACCCAAGAGACAATTGATGATGAAACCAGAATCTTTATCCCGCTCCAACCCATTCCCGGCTACTTCGTTGGTTTCTCAAATGGAAATTCTGACCAACGCCACCCCATCTCACCCGCGCAAGTATTAGGATTACAGCGTAAAAAAGATATCTTACCATTACTATGCCGCATTGATAATAACAGCAAATCTACATATGTGGGATACTATCAAAATGGCAGAAAAGTGCGTTGTTACACGTTTACTTTCAAAGATGATGTCCGAGCACAATTCGATGAACACATAAACCTGTTTTATCAAACAGATGAGTTGCGTGATAGCAACATTTTGCAATTCCGCCCAAAAAAAACACAATGAAAACCGCAACCCTCGCAGCGAGCATTACAAAAAACAATTACCACGCACTACGATGATGAAGGCTAAAACTATTCTTCAGATAATAACCTACCCAGCTCTCGCGTATACGTTTGTTCCTAGTGGAAATCTTACATCGCACTGCAAAAACCCGGATGCCTTTGATAATGAAGATCTTTGTTTTATTGCTGAATTCGCGCCCCTTATTAAAGAAGGAGCTTCCACTCATAACCTCCCCCCCGAGCTAATTGCTGCAGTTCTTTACCAAGAAAATGATTACCGCTTGTTTATGCACGACCTTGCTGATTCACTCTCTGCAGTCTTTGGAAGAAATCACTCCGCAGGTCCAGCACAAATGAATACCCTTACAGCAGCCAATCTTGATGGAATAGAAACGCTGACCCTAGATGAGATCAAAGTGTATCACCGGCGACTACGTAACCCAGAACAAGCAATTACCTATCTAACCCTAGAATTGACACGTCTTCGCGACCAAACTCCCATCCAAACACTCAACCTTGCTGGAGTCGATAAGCTCGTCTCCCAGTACATGACTAATTTACAACCTACCGACCCCGTCAACTACTACGGTGAATTAGTATTAGAAGCAATGCGCGATATTAACTTTGCCGCACTCATGGACATTAACCCCACGTTCCAGCCAAAAGAAATCAACGAGTATCTCAAAAGAACACAAGAGCAAAGAGTTGATTGATAATGTACTACCCTACTACTCACTTAGCGTACGCTGCTACCGATGAAAGTCTAGAAAGCATCTTCCAATCATTGCATCCACAAAACAATGCTCGGGTATTGAGCATCTGTGGTTCAGCCGATCAACCTTTTGCCTTACTGTCTGATGTAGCAGAAGATGGCTTAATCTTTGCTATAGATCGCAATAGCGAACAAATTAAATACGGAGTCTGGCGAAAAGTTCGTCTTGCAGAGGGAGACTTGAGAGCATTCCTAGGATTACCTGCTGTAAGAAAAGAGGTTCCCCAGCCAAAAAATTTCCACTCTTTTTTCACGCCAAAAACTTTCGAGAAGATACGTAAGAGACTCGATAATATCCAATTTCATAATCTTTCGTTTGAAGCAGCAGTGACAAAAGGACCTTGGTCACATCTCTACTTGTCAAATATCACCATGGATAGCGAGGGCCACTATTGGCAATTGGTTGCTGATAACCTCCAACCAGGGGGTTTTGTCTATCATGCCTGTGTAAGTTCTTGGCGTGATCAATCAATTAAGCAGAGAACACAAGTAAATAATATCCCGCCGGTTCTTGTAATAGATCAAAAGCGAACAGCCATCGCTCAAAAGTATACAAATTATTATAATCCAATCGTCTTACAAAAGATATAAGTTCAACACTAAACACTAATCACCATGCCAACTCTCACCGACCAAATCATCGCACTCTTAGACCAACATAATATTCACTACGTCATAAAAGAACACGCTCCCACACCAACATCCGAAGATTCAGCCCGAGCGCGCGGCGAACCCAAAAAGATTGGCGCCAAAGCACTTCTGTTCAAAGCAGACGACAAATTCATTCTTTGCATTCTTCCAGCTGATCGCAACGTCGATTCTAAAGCAATCAAAACCATCTACAATGCTAAAAATCTTCGCCTGGCCACAATTGACGAACTCAAGGAACAAACCGGTTGTGATAAAGGCGCCGTTCCACCTTTTGGCTCACTAATGCAAATCGAAATGATAGTTGACCAAGCACTCTTTGATGAAGAGTTTATGGCATTCAACGCAGGATCGCTCACCACATCGATTAAAATGAAAACAGAGGATTATAAAAAGATTGTACCACTAATGATTAAATCATTTAGCTTAAAGAAAGATGAACACACCTAATCTCGGAGTAATTATTGGAAAAGGACACGGCAATCAAAGAGAGCTGGCTGCGGCCATCTCAGGACAAGGTTTTAAGATAGTAATTTCTAAGCACACGTGGCCAAGAGATGCATATGTTAAGTACCAAGGGATTTACATTAGAAATTATGAACCAGAAAATCAAAATCCATGGAATGTTTTTGGTGAGGGAGGATATTTCCAAATAGGAGAAGACTACATCTTAGTATCAGATCGTGTGTACCAGGATGGAAAATCAGAAGGTCGATTCATAAATTCGCAAGAAACAGTTCCAATGGAACAAATCATCCAAAGAGAAGCTGTAAAATATTATCCTACTGCCAGAATTCACGTTACCCCCAGTGGGGAACCCCATCAAAGCCACAAACATATTGATATGTACACGTTACTTTTGTCCAAATCAAACCTATTAATTCTAGATACACATTTTGGTGGCGAAGTTGTACAATCAAAAAAGTATGAAGCAATCGCAGAAAAAGAAGGTTTAAATCTCATCCATTATGATGGTTCACAAGACTCAGTATGGTATCCTTTGAATGTGTTAGTTTTACCCACTGCACAAAGTGAGATCGTATTTTTAGATAAGAAAGCAACATCATTACAGCAACTTCTACAAAAATATAATATTCCATGTATTGCAGTAGAATTAGAACAAACCAGTTACCCGACCGGAAAAATTAATTGTCAAACCAACACATTTGATCTAAAAGACGAAGAGAAAATTTCGTCTCTTTTTCAGGATAATAATATATAAATTAAAAGTAATACACTTACCAAAATCAATCACGCCGATTCTCGTAGCGCATCCTCATAAAGAGGAATCCCAAAATACGCTGCATCATCAGGGGAAATGAAATCGCGTAATTTCGCTTTATTTAAATCCACAAAACGCTGAATACGTCTAGTTTTATCGCCACCAAAAAGAATTGATATGAATTATTTCACCATCATCTCTAAATAGCATCAAGTTCTTCGGAACTATAATTGAATTCTCTTTCCTGTGCGATACAATTATATCCCATAATCTTCTCAGATTGATCAATTCCCAAACGATGGATGGCTCGGCTAACACGAAGACGAGATCGTAGTCTATTTCGACTCAAATCCTTACCACTTTCTAATTCTAGCTGAATCCTTTGCTCCAGTAGTTTTTCGAATGATTGATAGTCACAGAGTGCCTTTTCCTTATCCCCTAATTGCTCAAAAAGAGTTCCACGCCCAAGATAACAATGCAACCCCCCACGATACATATCTCCAGGACTAGAATCAATTGCTTTACTCCAATACTGCATCGCCTCTGTCTTGCGACTAAGATGATAATGACTAAATCCAAGAGGACCAAGCGTATTTGGATCTGTGGCGAGTGTAGGTTCAATCTCTATCGCCTTTGAGAGATCATTACAAGATCCGCGATAGTCTTTGCGGTTTAGTTTTATCCTGCCTCGTATAGCATAAGACTCCCCAAATTTTCGATTATAGTGTATTGACCGATTAATGTCTTCGAGTGATCCATCCAAGTCCCCCAATACATATTTAGCATCAGCTCTAAATAATAAGGCCATAGCCAGACTCTTGCGATCACCATCATCATCTAAGATATACAAATCAAGATCTTTAATTGCTCCTTCAAAATCAGTGAGATAGTGATTGGTTGCTCCTCGATGAAGATACGCTGTCCTGGCCAAATCAGGTTCCAAACCTTTCTCAAGGGCAAGACTTAGATCCGATTTTGCTTCATCCATTATTCCCAGCATTGAATAACATAATCCTCTTCCTAAGTAAGCTTCACTATTCTCAGGATTTAATTGGATTGCATATTCTAAATTAATTTTTGATTTCTCATACTCACCAGCTTGATGTAAAGTTCGACCAAGTTCAACTAAACTGGCAGCTGCATCTTGCTCCGCTCGTTGTATTTGTTCTTCCAAAGATTTCTGTTTTCGTTTTTTTGATTGTGCCATTGTTTATTTTCTTCCTCTCTCCAATCACCACGACCACCCTCTCTTGATTTTCATCTATAGTCTCTAATATACCCGAACTTGCAGGAATCCACGGACAAAGATTATATGACTGCGTAGATTTGGATGTAGGATGGACAGGTTTGGTCAGACGTAAGCAGTCAAATACTCGTGCTTGGCCATCGCGTTGCTCCATAAAGTTGGCAACTTCAGCTCGTGCGCGATATAAATCTTGAATTGTTTTCATTTGTTTTTACCGATTCAGCTTGTAGGAGTACCTTATGGGGAGATGGAAGCTGCTAACAGATAACCTTCAATATAGCCATTTTGACCGGGCTGCGGCTTTACGCTTTTCCTCTTCCTCTTCTCTAGGCTTTTCTTTTTTATACACTTCTAAAGCTCTTTGCCAGCGTTCATTTCCGTTTTGATAATGTGTTGTTATTCCTTTTACTAATGCCATTTTTACTTGCTCTAGACTTAGATCACCATCACAGAGTGCATCAAATAATATTTTAGAATCAGGATTTTGATCTTCTACTTGCAGGTATCTTCCTATTCCAGGCACCGGCAGTGTAAGTGATATAGGGCACATATATTCTGGGGGTGTAATTTTAACAATTTTTCCACGTACTTGATTGCTGTCATAAAGGCAAGGCATTCTGAATATTTCGAGTATCCTTTCTTTTCCATTACCTTCTTCCTCTCCATTATAATACTGTACCTTCCTACGAGCAACATCCCAGTTGATTTGCCTTCCGTCACACACATCACGGGGAGTGAGGTTACCTGCTCCAGAGAGATAAGATTCAATGCAAGGTCCAAGTGTGACTCCTGCAAAAAACTGTTCAACTCTCTGTTCAATTTCTCCTTTATTCACTGTGTATATTGTTGTAGTCATTTTCTAAGCTCCTTATTATCCTCTTTCAAAATGGCAGAGTTGGATTTGTATTGACATCTTGAAGATAGCTTGCTCAATTTCTGCATCTCTTTGAGCAAGCTTTGCCTCGAGTTCTGCTACACGTCTAGTTTTGAAAATGTCCATTTTATCTTTTCTCTCTCTTCAATCACCACGACCACCACTTCTGGATTGTGCTAAAACATACTGTCCAACGAGATGTTTGCATGCTTCCATTGTCAACACCTTTCTTTACAGATTGAAATCGCTTACACCTACAATGTGATCTAAATTGAGTTCAATTGTAGTTCCTCCCTTGAGAACTTCTTTTCTTGGAATTTCTGGATCATGGTATAACTTCTCTTTATGATATTCTGCTCTGCATCGGTCATCATAATTAAAACCGGTATGACTTTTACCAGGAGATAGAACTAAAGTAGAATCTGTTACCGTATAGAGCCTTCCAAAGTAAATAAGTTTATCATTGGTGGTCATAACAGTGACATATTTTTCTAAAAAACTTTCATAGGGTTTCATTGTCCACCTCCATAACGTGCAAGTATTCTGTTTGCGCAGTGATACGCATCTCGTGCCTGTTCTAGATACTCCAGTTTCTCATACACAATGCCAGCAATGGAAGCTGCACCTGCATTCAAGCGGTCGTAGGCTTCTTGAGGCAAAAATCCACTGTTACCCTGAACTAAATGGTCAAGAGCATGACCTCCCCAGTCTCCACCCGCTACACTCAAATGATCATCAACACGCATTCCCACGGCTCGTGTAACTCGCGCTCGCTCAGCAGCAAATTGAGGTGGCAAATAATGACCTACAAGTGTTTCTACTTGGTTTTCAACTGTTCCATCTCGTTCACGAAGATACCTAATTCGCTCATCCGCGCTCATTTTTTTCACATCTTCTATTGTAAATTCCATGGTCTTCCTCCTTAACTATGTCAATTGTTACTGCTGAGTAACACCCCTGGAAGTTGAAATATGTTTTGCCTATTAAAAATAGTTTACATAGTTTTCTGAGAAAAGTTTATAAGTAACAATCTCTTTGAAAAGAGTATGCGTCGAAAAATAATCAAACAGGGGCAATCATACACTCTGACTTTACCCAAACAATGGATTGAGCAAGTGCAGCTCCAAGAAAAAGACGAGGTAACAATTGAAGAGCAGGACTTGAAACTAATTATTAGTACACAAACTGGCCCTAAGCCAAAAAAGAGAGTGACTCTTACGTTTACAAATGAGGACCTCCTAGAGATTAAACCTTATCGTTGGATCCAGCGCCTCTACTCAATTTACTATAAGCAAGGCATTGATGAAATTATGTTCAAATCCAAAAACCAAGATATTCTCAAGTACACTGAAGAGAGGACCTCCAATTTCATTGGTTTTGAAGTCATTAACAGAGGCAAAGATTTCATTGAAATAAAAGATGTTGTGGGTGGAGCATCCCAAGAATTCCCCACAATCCTTAATCGAGCGTTTCTCATTATCAACATCCTAGCAGATGAAAGCTTCGCCCTTATCGAAAAAAAAGACTTTGTCCAGTTAGCCCAGCTCCTCAATATTGAAAAAACAAACGGCAAGCTCACGGACTATTGCAAACGCCTTCTCGCTAAGGATAATTTCCCAAACCACAACCAAGAAAAATACTACTATGCATTAATTACGGAGAATGAACGTCTCGCCGACCAATTTAAATATATCATTGAACACATCACTAAAAATAAAGTAACTCTTAGCCCCGCAACCAAAAATGCGTATCAACGAATAAACCAACTCGTCCACCTCTTCTATGAATCGTTTTGTAAATATAACCCCGAAAAACTCAAAGACATCGCAAGAGAACGAGATGTGCTCACAGCAACACTAAAAGATCTGATGGTTAAAGTACCGAAAAAAGAAATTTTTATTACTCATTGCTTACTCAACATCACCATAGCTCTCTATGAAATCAGCGAAGCCCATCTTGAGATGAATTTACCCTCCAATTGAATCTAAATTACTGAATCGAGAAAGCCTGCGCGCAATGAGAGGATCATTTTCTCCTTCTAAATAAGCGCGAAGACGAACCTTACCGACTTCTAAATCACCATTCCCTAACGCAGCGACATAACTACGTGCTCCTTCTTGAATACGACGCATGTAGAAGAAAGGCACGAGGTCCGTGATT
>CAYIEX010000027.1:0-16268 GCA_964362485.1 uncultured Methanosarcinales archaeon
GACCCACGCTATCGGAATCCCAGCGTTGGCGGAAATATTGGATCTGGGTGAGATTGCGGTTGTAAAGATGTCAACGGATCAAAAACATCGACCTGTTTTAGTCCCTATTAATTGTTCTTTGGAAAATGTGATGGCAAAAATTCCCCGTACTCTTTTTTGTAGAGAGAGGAAAAATGGGAATGTGCACACCGATGAGCCTTATGTGGGGTATGGTAGGGATACTGGTCAATTTTATAATTTTAATAGTGAGGTTTCCACTGCTCCTTTATCATATAATGAATTATTCAGGAAAAAGCGTATATTGCAACTACGTGAATCATTATTGATGGGTGATGCCCCTATTTTTATAGATAATTCTATTCGTCCAGTTCGACATCTTCACCCTGTTGATCTAATTGTGAAATATGATCTACCCCGTGAACATTATATTGTGTCAAGATGTGCTGAATAAGAGTAATTAAGGGTTCATTATTTTCTTACCAATTCCACTATCGTTTCACAATGGTTTGTTTGGGGGAATAGATCCAATAGAGCCACGCTTTTGATTTTATAGGACTTGAATTTTGGTAGTTCTTTTGCGAGTTGTTCTAGGTTACAAGAGATGTAGATGATGACTTCGGGGTTTCGTGATTTTAGCTGGTCAATTGCTTTTTGGTCCATTCCTGTGCGGGGTGGATCTGCAATGACATAGAGGGGAGTTCCTAATTTGACTCGGCCGAGACTTTTTGCATCAAGGAGGAGGGCTTTAGCGTTTTTGATTTGATTATTGGTTATATTTTGGTTGGCGTAGTGAATTGCTGGTGACACACTTTCGATGATCGTTACGTCTTTGAATAAATCGGCGTTTATAATACCAAATGTTCCGACACCGCCATATAAATCGAGAAGTGATGCTTGTTTGGTGGAGTACTGTAAGAGGATACTACGGACATATTCTTGCATTTTCTGTGCCATCGCGGTATTGTTCTGAAAGAAACCCTGGATTGGAAAGCAAAATGTTTTACCGCAGAGAATTTCATTGAGGTATTCGTTTCCTTTAATTGTAATGAATCGGTCGGAAGTACTCTCGTCGTGTTCTGCTTCGAGAAAGGCGATTTGGATATTGTTTGCTTGGCTTATTGGTGCGAAGTCTTTGATTTTTTCTGTCATTAACTCCTTTTTGGATGAGTCTTCGTTTAGAACAAATGAGATTGCATTATCACCTGCGGACGTTGCCCGGATGAGGGCGTGACGCATTACACCGGTTTTTGTTTTGAGATCGAATGTGTTAATCTGGGTGAAGTGTTGTCGGATTGCGGTAAGTAGGTCGTTGATTTTAGGGTTACTTATTACACATTTTTCGATGTCCACTACTTTATAGAAACTGCCGCGCTCGCGGATTCCTATTTTTGATCCTGCAAAGACGAAGTCCATGCGATTCCGGTAGTGATATTCTTGATCGGTGATGACTTTAATTGTTTCGCGTTGGATTCTAAGAGAACGAGCAATTGTTATCGTTTTATTTTCGAGCTGCTTTTCATACTCGATGTGTTGAGTTGTGCAACCGCCGCAGGATCCAAAGTAAGGACATAAAGGGATTGTCATGAGTTTCGAAATGGGTATGGTCTTTTTGAATTTTTTGGGTTGTTTTTGAGTATAGGGGAGTAAATGAGAATTTAGAGATTATTATATGCAATTATTTAAAGAAACACCTTCTTGCAATAGTATGATAGAATCTCTTCCCTGTACTAGGCTTCGTGGACCCCTTCAACAACAAGATATCCCTTGGATTATAGATCCGATTATGTCCTACATTAATAATCCGGATATTTTAAGTCATTTTTCGAATTTTACACCTAAAACTCGCGAGGAAGAGCAGACTTATTTAGAAAAATTGCTAGCTCCTCGCACCCAACCGACTGATCTTCTTTTTGCACTTGATGATGGAAAAGAAACTTTTGTTGGGCAGGTGGGAATTCATCAAATTTACTGGGCTGGTGGCAGACCTTTACATGGACGCTTAGGAACAATTCTTCATCCTGATTACCAAGGACAAGGACATGCTAAGCGGGCAATTGAAGCAGTTATACCTTATGCCTTCGGTGAGATGGGGATCAATAAATTATGGGCCATGGTTCGCCCACAAAGCAAGAGAATGATACATATTTTAAATTCTACTGGGTTCAAATTTGAAGGGCGACTCGAGCAAGAATACTTAATTGGGGATAAACTCTACGATATGCATCGATATCGGATGCTTAAATCGGATTGGATAGAACAGAATGAGGAATGGCGTAGACATAGATTTTGTGGTTGGTAATATCGATGTAAGTGTTATTGCGGGGATTAGATTTTTCCTTCTCGTACGATCTGCTTGAGAAATGATATGCTCATAACTTCTTCCTGAATGTCTTTTAAGTTTCTAAGGAGGTTGTAATATTCATGTTTGTGATGCTTGAGGCCGCGCGCTTTTGTTCGTTCTGATTCATAGTGCTCTGGTCGGGTGAGGACGCTTGGAAAATCAGCGAGAATGCAGCGAATCGTACGGTCAAGTTCCGATTGCAAAAAGAGAAGGATCTCTTTTTCTTCGTTTGTCATTTTTATTTTTTCTCGTGAGCGGTGTTCTTTTCCTAAAAAAAAGATGTCATCCCCAATATTTTCCAGTTTCTTCGCAACCAAAAAATAGTTTGGAATGACTCCGGCATGTTTTATTTTGGAGCTGAGCAAAATGTCAGTACGAATGGCAGCGAGGGAAACTATTTTAGTTATAAGATGGTAAAGACGGTCGATTTCTTCTTCATTTAGTTCGAGATCTTCTCCATCTTGTTCTTCAATGAGATGGTCAATTGATTGTTTAATTAACAGCACAATTCGATAGAGTGCTTGAGTAATGTCTACCTTGGATCGGTCGAGCATTACAGTGACGGTTATTTTATGCTCGTCTTCATAGGTTATTTCGGTTCCACTCATACAGTTAATTGTTTGGCGAATAATGCCCTTTGTTTTCTTTTCTAGAGGATGTTTACTGATTAGATCAATGATACTAAAACCTACATAGTATAACTCGAAGAGGACTCGGTCAATTTGGTTTTGGTACAAGTCAACATTAATGGTTATCTTTTCGCGTGTTAAACTCTCTTCGTAGTGCGTTGTGATGATGAGTGATCGGTCGGATCGTTCCAGAACGAGGAGTTCTTTGCCTTCTTTGAGGTTGTTTTTTTGAACCCAAGGTTTTGGAAGGGAGATTTGGTAGGTTGTACCTGCGACAAGCTGGATTTTGCGGTGTTCCATAGTGATATGGCTAGGAGTGGGTTTGATTCTATATAAATTTATCTTTAACTATGTAGATTATGTCGATTAACTACATATTTTCTTGCCGCTCCCCCTTCTCTATGAAAAACATGGAGGAAAATATGGAAAGACAAGAATTAAGTGATCTCGTGGGTGGAGTTCGAAGCTGGGGAAAAGCAGTATTGTATTCACCTGTTGTAGCCACAATGGCTGGTTGTGCAGAGAAAGATTCCGATTATTGGGCAATCGGCGGCATTGCAGCTTTGGGAGCGTTGGTGATTGGCGGGGTTTATGCTGCCTTTAGAAGTTCGGATGATGAACGGCGATATAAGTCTCGCCATTCTGCTACGGGTAATTCGCGACGATCAGGTTACTCGGGAAGAAGTACAAAGGATGGACCTTCTCGATCTTCTCGTGATTCTTCATCAAATACTTCAAATACGATCTATGACGGCCACAATCCCTATGATTTTGGGATCTTTCATGGGGCTGACACTCATCATGGCACTACTGATGATAGTGGGCATGGTGGAGGCAACGATGGTGGCAATGATGGTGGTACCGGTGGCTCGGGCGGCAGCAGCTGTTCAAGTGGTAGCTCTTGTAGTTCGGGAAGCAGCTGTGGAGGCGGAGGATGTGGGGGAGGTGATTGAGGTTGCATAGACTGAGGCTGCATACTATGTCTTTGGAACAAACTTTGGTTGAAGCGGGGAAGGACTTTACGGTTCTTCCTTGTGAGTATCATAAGCTTGGTGAGCGTGAGCAGGATTACTTTACTCGTCTGCAAGCATATCAAGCTCCCTGGTTAGCTGAGCGGATACTGGGGCAGGGTGTGTCTGCTGCTGAATTTGCTGGTGCTTTTAATGAATTTAAGAGATACGCGGCTTTACTTACCATTTCTGATCAATTACTGGGGATGGTGAGTAAAAAGGTTGATTCTGTGTGGCATGAATTCATTCTCTTTACTCGAGATTACATGACGTTTTGTGATGAATTCCATGGGAAGTATATTCATCATCAACCTTATACCTCATATCACAAAGGTGATCAAAAAGCAGATGAGCGATTCTTTAGGTGGTATCGACGGGTGTACGGGGACTTGCCTGAGATTTGGAGACACTAACGGAGGAAGGACAATGAATAATGACAATTTAGAAAACATTGTACAAACAGAAAAGAACACTAACCTTATGAGTAATATTTACGGGCGGGTTATGGGCTCCATCTATGTACCTATGATGTTATCGCTTGCTGGTTGTGTGGAAAAGGATAGTGATTATGTTCCCATAGTTGTTTATGGGTTGTTGTTGGCGAGCCAAGCGACGAGCCAAAGCCGACGGTATAGTGTGGCTGGGCGAAATATATCAAATGACTGAAATTTTCGTACAAAATTTCTGCCATTTGTACACGAGACGAAGCGGGGACTCATGAAGACTGACTGCTATCAGTTTTCAGATCCAAAAATCAACGTTGTTGATTTTTCGGCTTCGTCTGTGCGCAAATGAGGAAGTTTCCTCATTATGCGTATGCGAAATGTGATAGCGATCACATTTGCACGCCGATGCACAAAATGAAATCTTCGTTTCATTTTGGCACAGAAATCAGGTAGTTTCCTGATTTCTGGTGAAATAGTTTTTTCATCGTGCGTACAACGGACAGGATAACTTATACGACTAATCCTGTCCGTTGGCATATGTAAATGCCGTTGAATTACGAACGCTCCTACATTCTTTGCCTTTTGCATTCTTTGCGGGACTATTTTCCGTTTTATTCCTATCCCTTATATTCTCTAGATTTCAAGAGCAAGAATTAAAAAGAACTTCTGTTTTTGATAAGGTATGCATCGTGAAGAATTGAGACAGTATTCGAAGGTTCAACGACTAGTTGAACTCTTTGCTATTCTTGCTTATCTTAGTACTGTTGTTGCTCTTTTTGTTATTATTGGGTTTCATGTTACCTCTCATATTTTTATTGTTATTGTTGCATTTTTATTAGGCATGGCTGCTGCAGATATGATGACTGGTCTTTTGCATTGGGCAGGAGATACGTGGGGAAGGCATTCTTGGCCGATTATTGGCCCGGTGTTTATTCGACCATTCCGAGAACATCATGTTGATCAGAAGGCGATAACTCATCATGATTTTATTGAAACAAATGGTAGCAACTCGTTGTTTTCATTGCCCTTTGTAATTATTGCTCTCATGTTCGCGTTTAGTTCTTCGCTAACAGCGGAGAGAATTTTTCTGATAACCTTCTTGGGGAGTACGGCTTTGTGCGGTTTCTTAACAAATCAATTTCACAAGTGGGCTCACATGGATTATCCACCACGTGTTGCTGTTTTGCTACAAAAGTTAGGCTTGATCTTATCACCTACTCACCATAAAATTCATCATACGGCTCCATTTGAGCATCACTATGCTATAACCAATGGTTGGACTAATGGTTTTACACGAGCAATTGGCTTTTACCGAGCGCTGGAATGGGTAATTTCTAAAGTAACGGGGGCTATTCCACGAGAGTCAGATACGCATGTGGTGAGCATAATTAAGCGTGATTAATCTTTGTCATTCTTTGGGTGTTAAAAAATAGAAAGCTATATAAATAAACTCTCAGGTAAGCCCTGATTCGCATAGGTGAAAAACAATGGTAAAGTATGAAATTGGTCGTGTCCAGACACAAGGTACAAGTATTGATGATTTAACAAAAGATAATTCTGGTGTCGCTGCAGGAACATTGCAGTTGACTGTAACACCTTTTTATTCAAGATCATTAGTAGAAGTTGATCGGATAATTGCCAACCCGGATTATGACGTATTGGCTGATGCACGAAAGATAGCTAAGAGTATACTGCTAGAAGATCGTCCTAAATATCGTTAGTTTTTTTTACTTTCTTTTGTCTGCCTATTTTAGCATTTAATTCCTATGAGCGCTACTTCTGCATCAGTTAAACAGTCTTTCATCAATTTACAGTATGTTTCATAGGAAACGGTAGGATTAGCTTTAAATCCTGGCAGAACAAGACGTGAGGGAAGGACATACGCGCCACCATTTTTGGATTCACCATGAACTTTTCGCGCTGCAGCGCATGTTAAGTCTTCGCTTACGTATTCAAATGCTTCGAAACTGCTGAATTTTATGCTTAGATCGTATTTGAAATCTTGGTCACAGGGAGTCGGTGCTGGTTCCATTGATTGGTCAAATGGGGTTTTGGTGATTTTATACGATGCGGCATTGTTTTGGTCATTCACTTGAACACATAAAGCTAGATAATCTACTTTGTCGTTGAATTCATTGTCTTTGATGCTTTCTTCGATTTTGTCATGTACTGCTTTTTCGAATTGATCTGGTGTTTGAAAATAAATAGCATGACCGGTCGTAACACCACGTAAAAGAAGAAGGATTCCTAGAATAACAAAAACGCTCACTATTCCAATCATCATGGCTTTGCGTTTATCAGCGGGGATACTTTGTGGATCCTGTCTTGGTTCTTTAGTTTGTTGCGCGTTGCTTGCTTGGATGGATGCGGGAGCGCTTCCTTGGAGATAGGTTTTATAATTTTGTTTTAATGTTTCTTTGTAAGCCCAATTTATATCGTGCTCGCTCCAACCGGCTTTTAACAAATTTTCTTTTATGTGAGGAAATTTCTTTCCTGTTTTGATATGTTTCGTAATATAATTTACTATCTCAGAATTGATCTCAGGAGTCGATTGTTCTTTATTTTTATTGACATAGAGATAAATTCCAGCAAAGATTGCCATTGCCAAAAGCATTACAAAGATGACCGTGAAGAAAGTGGTGAATGATTTTTCTGTTTCAAGTTCTTCTTGAACATTATCAAGATTGGATGATGTTGATTCAACTTCTGTCTGAAGCCCTGCAAGGCCAGTTGCGACACCTTGAACTTTTTGATTTATTTGCTGTTTGGAGCTACTTTGTTCTTCATTGAGGATTTGGAGCTGGGTGTTAAGGTCGTTAATGGCTGTTTGAATCTGAATTAGTTGTTCTTGGATTCCTCCGTAGCCCTGTTCAAGGGTGAGGTAACCACTTTCAATTGCTGCAAGTCGTTCTTCGACACTTGAAGATTGGCCTTGGAGGTACTCAAGTGTGTAACGAAGTTCGCTAAGTTCAGTTTTGTTAATTGGTGATGTAAGGTTTAGAAGTTCGAGCTGAGTGCGAAGGTCTTCAGGATTAATTGCGGGTGGGGCCTGGTTGTTGGCAGGGTTGTTATCGTTATTAAAATTATCTTCTTCTTCTTCTTCGGGTGAATCAGAAGCAAAACAGGTTTCATCACAGTAACCTGGTTCACCATTGAGGAAGAAAGTACAGTCATCTGTGGTTGAACAAGGCAAACCTAAATCTACATCGGCCAGAGCGAGGCTTAGTACTAAGAGTAATGTGATTGGAAAGATAAAACGCTTCATCGTACCTCTTTTTTGGTTAGATGGGCTTTTCGGGTTTATATATTTAATTGTTTAGAGGGTAAGAATTTACGTTCAATACTCAATGAATACTTTCATTAACGATAAGATTTAAATAAATGAACTAAAATTTCTTATTCTATGTTAGATATCAATTTCGTACGTGAACATTCCGATATTGTTAAAAAATCAGAGCGGAAGCGCGGTCGCGATGGTCGTACCGTGGATCAATTTATGCTCTTTGATGAGGAGTGGAAAAAGAATCTTAAAGTTGTTGAGGCTTTAAAACATAAACGTAATGTCGTTTCTGAAGAGATCAATAAAGCCAAAAAAGAAAAGAAAGACAAGCTCGATGATTCGAAAATCAAAGAAATGCGCGACGTTGCTGATTCAATTAAAAAAGAAGAGGAGAAAGTTAACCAACTTCTGGAGGATCGTAACAAAGCGTTGAAGTCAATAGGCAACATTCTTGATGAATCAGTTCCAGTAGGCAAGGATGATTCTGAAAATGTAGAACAAAAGAAGGTGGGAAGTATTCCTACATTTAATTTTCCTATTAAAGATCACATTGAACTTGCTTTGGAATTAGATCTTGTTGATCTCGAGACGGCTGCTAAAAACTCGGGCGCACGTTTTTATTATCTTAAAAATGAGGCTGTACTTTTAAGCCATGCTTTGCAGCGTTTTGCAATGGATCGTTTGCGGGTGAAGGGATATGCTTTACATCAAACTCCGTACATGCTTAATAAGGCTGCGCTTGAGGGGGGAGTTAATCTTTCGGAATTTGAAGATACACTCTATAAAATTGAAGGAGAGGATTTGTACCTTATAGCGACGTCTGAACATCCTTTGGTTGCTCTCAAAAAAGATCAAGTTTTAGATCCAAAGTCATTGCCGCTTAAAATATGTGGTGTTAGTGCGTGTTTTCGTAAGGAGCTTGGTTCGCATGGACGTGATACAAAAGGTATTTTTCGAGTACACCAATTTAACAAAGTTGAGCAGATCGTCTATTGTAAACCCGAAGATAGTGGGGTATTCTTTAAAGAAATGCAGCTTAATGCTGAAGAGTTATTTAAAGAGTTGGAGATTCCTTTTCGTGTAGTGCAAATCTGTACGGGTGACATTGGTAACAAACAAACACTTCAGCACGATATTGAAGCATGGTTTCCCGGACAAAATGAAAAAAAAGGGGCTTATAGAGAGGTTACATCATGCAGTAATTGTGGGAATTATCAGTCGGTTACTCTCAATACAAAATATCTTAAAACTGATGGTACAAGAGATTATGTTCATATTCTTAATAATACTGCGCTTACTGACACGAGGCCAATTATTGCTATTTTAGAGAACTTTCAAACTAAGCAAGGGACGGTGAAGATTCCTGAGGCTCTTTGGCCGTATATGGGTGGAATTAAGGAGATTAAGCGGAAGTAGTTTTTATTGAATTAAGTTTAATAAGAGTGCAACTAAAATGCTTTGTGATTACTATGGTCTTTAAAGATGCTTTTCGATTGTACAGTCAGACTGTTCCCCCAGCACGATTTTATGTTCATGATTCATCTTCATTGGCAATTGGAGAGGAGAGCAAAGCTGCTGTTGTTGCATTAGAACGACTTATAGTGGAAGATCACTCACCACAGGCACTTAGTCCTTCTACAATGCAGTTTTTTCTTGGTTTTTTATGGGAAAATCGTGAGGATGGAGCGTCGATGATAGATCTGTTGGGATATGGAGATTTTAAGGAATGGAAAGGCAATCCTTCTGTTTTTAGCTGGAATCTACGCAATGGTGTTTATGTTTCACGCTGGCCTGGTTTTGTTTGTGAAGAAGAATTAATTCTGGCTGGGAAGGAAAGTGAGCTGCGAAGAACAACACCGGATCTTTCTGCCTATCTACGAAGTAATTTTATTGGTTTTCCACCCACAGGTGGGGATTAAGTGTTTTTGCTTCTTTTTTACTCTGTAACGCTCTTTACTACTATATCTTCATACTTTTTAGCATTATAGTAAGAGGCCTTGAGTCCTGCAATCTTTATGGCGGGCAGCCACAAAATTAATATAACGACGGTGGCATTTTGCCTACTTATGCCAATCTTTAAGGATATGTTGCGGTCGGGGGAGTCTCTTTTTCGTGATACGGTTCTTCTAAGCTATGATTTTCAGCCTAAAATTCTGTTTGCGCGTGAAAATGAGCAGCAACGCTTTGCGCAGGGTATAAAACCGCTTTTTGCGGGGCATTCCGGTCGTAATCTCTTTGTCTTTGGAGCGCCCGGTATTGGTAAAACGACGGCATGCAAACATGTTTTACGGGAACTTGAAGAAACAACGGATGAAATTGTTCCTCTTTATGTTAATTGTTGGAAGGAGAATACAACTTTTAAAGTGTATACTAAAATCTGTGAGGATTTAGGACATAAATTTCTCGTGAATAAGAAAACGAGTGAACTTTTTGCGTTGATTTCTAGGGATTTGAATAAAAAATCGGTAGTGTTTGTATTTGATGAAATTGATAAGTTAGAAGATACGGATTTCTTGTATACTATTTTAGAGGATATTTATCGTAAGGCGATCATTTTGATTACTAATTACCGCGATACGTATACGGAACTTGATGAGCGAATCCGTAGTCGATTGTCGCCAGAATTTTTAGGGTTTCGAGCGTATAATGAATCGGAAATTGCTACGATTTTAGCTCAACGACGTGATTATGCATTTGTTCAGAATTGCTGGGATGATGAAGCGTTTAAAGAAATTGTGGAAAAGTGCGCAGAGCTTCAAGATGTACGTATTGGACTTTATTTGATGAAAGAAGCAGGGACGATTGCGGAGGATCGCAGTTCTCGACGGGTAACTGCTGCTCATGTTGCGGAAGCTATTAAAAAAGCAGATGAGTTTCATGTGAAACCTAAGGAAGGTCTTGATGAGGAGTTACGTACTATTTTAGGTTTGATCCGTGAGCATAACGGACAAAAGATAGGAGATATTTATGCTGTCTATGCTGAGAAGGGAGGAGATATGAGCTATAAGAGTTTCCAGCGGCGAATTGTGAAGTTACAGGAAGCTCGTTTTATTACTCTTGAGAAAACCTTCGGTAAAGATGGTAATACGACTCTTATTCATTATTCAAGTAACAAATCATTACAAGAGTACTAATGGTGGCAGCAAAAACCAGTATGGAAAAGTCAGCGGGAATAATTCTTTATAGAGAACGTCTTGGCTTTCGGGAGTATCTTTTGCTACGGTATCCTTCAAGAACGGTGTACTGGGGTTTTACAAAGGGTCATTTGGAAGGTGCTGAAACCGAAGAAGAAGCTGCTCTACGAGAAGCGCGTGAAGAAACGAATCTCATTTCTATATCGATTATACCTGGATTTCAGGCTGCGATGCGCTATTTTTTAACAGCGGGGGAGAAGAGGGTTTCAAAGGAAGTTGTGTTTTTTCTTGGAGAAGTTGATGATGTAACTGATGGAAATGTATCGGGTGAACATCAGGAGTTACGCTGGTTTTCGTATGAGGTCGCGCTTAATCTTCTAAAACATAAAAAAGATCGAAAATTGCTTGAACAGGCTGAGGAGTTTGTGGGGAAGTTAGTCGCATCAAAGAGCTAGTAAAATTATTATTATTTCTTGCCAAGTCCAATATCGACAATGATGGTCTTATCTCGTAGCTCAACCAGTCCGGTCTTAAGGTCATGAAGTGTAATGATCAGATCTACATTGGTATGGGTCGTAGCAAGTGATCCTGTATCGGCATCAAGGCCACTGGGAACATCGAGTGCGACTTTATATCCTTCATTATCGTTAAAGAATTTTATGGCTGAGACAAGGGGTTCACGAATGTCGCCTTGCAAACCAATACCGATGAGGGCATCTATAAATATGTAGGGGAGGTGGGGTTGGAGTTTTACTTTATGTAAATCATCGGGTGATCTAATATGGACTACTGGAATTGTTTTTTTGATTAAGATGTATTTGTTTTGCGCATCTTCAGACATCTTCTCTTTATCACCGCATAAAAAGATAATTACATTATTGTCTTTACTTAGATATCGTGCAGCAACAAGACCGTCTCCTCCGTTGTCGCCTACTCCGGCGAAGATAACAATGCGTTTACCAATAAGATCGCAATGTTCATGTAGAGAGCGGGCAGTTTCTTTTCCTGCATTCTCCATCAATTGGTCTTTGAGAATACCATGTGCTTGTGCTTCGCGTTCGAGTGCTCTCATTTGAGAACTGGTGATCATGGATGCTTAGAATAGGAGGGGATATATAATAATTTGTTTTATGGAATAGTGGGAGTTTTCTCTAATTTATATACTCTGACTACCTATGCCAATTATGCTTTGCATCTAGATAAAGTATGTAATTATGGCACCTAGAAACCCAATTAATGAGCCAACTATTACTTGAGCAGGAGTGTGACCCATGGCAAAATGAGTTTTCTTTTTGAATTTGAGTTTGCTCATGATTTCATTAATTATCAGGCCTTCGTCTCCCACTGTTCGACGAACACCAAACGCATCTCGGAGAACAATTAAAGCTAGGACAAGGCTAATGGCAAACGCTGTGGATGTACCTTCGACGAGGTAAATTATGGTGGCAAGGGAAACAACGAAAGCAGAGTGTGATGAGGGCATTCCACCGGTTACGACAAGGTCGTGCCAACGAAGTGATTTATGGCGGAACCAGTAAATGATTAATTTGAGAAGTTGAGCTCCAAAACCAGCAAGTATCACGGCAAGGAGGATCTTATTCATAGGGCAGGAAAAGGTATATTGGTTTATATAGGTTGCTTTTTAGGTAGTTTAATTTTCTACACTACTGGCAAGTGGCAAATTATGCGAAATATTTATAAAGTCCCCTTATTTTTGTAATGCAATTACGGAGGTAATTATGGTTTCAATAAGATTTATTGCAAATTCACCCATTGGAAAAGAATTACTCAGCTATTTGAGTGAGTCTTATGGGCTTCAACAATTAACGGATGTGGCGGTTTCGAGGCATGAAATCGGTCCGTTAGCTTCAGCAGGTATTACTCATCCTCGATTTGACAAGAGTACACGTAAAGTTTGGGGATCTTTTGAGCCGCCTTGTAATGATGTATTTCGAGCAGAGGTTCAAAGAAGCCGGGATAATCCAGGGTTGTATATGGCTGCAGTGTGGGTTCAACAACCCGGTGAATTAGTGGATGACGTCGTCTGTATTACAAATCATCTGGAGTGGGTAAGGGGTGGATCTACCACGTTTAAGGATTATGAGCTGGTGTACTTAAGTGCTTACCTTTAACTTTTTTAGTTTATTTTTGCTCCACAAGGTTTTTAAGGACATAATAAAAGAAACCAACTATGGGCTCCGCTAGGCATATCGGGATTATTTTAGATGGCAATCGTCGCTATGCTAAATCTGAGAGTAAAACGCAACTTGAAGGTCACAAACTTGGAGCAGAGAATGTTAAGCGTTTGATTATGGAGTGGGCTCCTGAATTAGGGATTCGTGAATTGACTTTATATGCTTTTTCGATGCAGAATTTCAACCGGCCAAAACCAGAGTTTGAGTATTTAATGGAGTTGTTTTCGAAATTTTTTGGTCTTCTTACTAGGTCGAAAGGGTTTCGAGAGAAGAATATTAGGGTCCGTTTTCTAGGTCGCATAAAATTGTTTCCAAAATCAGTTTATGACTCGATGCATAAAATTATGGAAAAGACTCGTGAGAATACGGGCCTTGTCGTTAATTTTTGTATGGCGTATGGCGGCCGAGAAGAGATTGTTGATGCAACGCGAGCGTTAGCACAGGATGTGGCGGTGGGGAAAATACGCGCCGAGGAAGTTTCACCGGAGATGTTGAATCGATACATGTATCTCCGAGAGGAGCCTGAACTTATTATTCGCACGGGAGGCGAGCATCGCACGTCCAATTTTTTGATGTGGCAATCATGGTATAGTGAGTGGTTTTTTGTGGAAAAATTTTGGCCTGAGTTTACAAAAGAGGACTTGCAGCACATACTTTTGGAGTTTACACAGCGTGAGAGACGGTTTGGGAAATAGGGTTAGGGGTGCACTGTCTTTTTCTCGTGGCCATACTTCTTCTTGTCGAGAAGTTGGATCAATGTTGGCTTAAGACAGTACCATTTTCTTCCATTTAGAATTTCTTCGTTTTGGGTGAGGGGACGATTTCGCTTTTCTTGAAATCTTTTTGCTAGTTCTTGATTTCCTTTTATGAGTTGAGCGTTTCCTTCTATTTGGAGTCCAAGATCGTCCTCTTTTTCACGGACAGTAATTGTTCCGGCTACTTTGTTATTAGTGGCTATTGCTTTTGAGTGACGTGCTGATTCATATGACATCCAGTAAATGTTGAGTTCTTCATCATGAGTATAAATAACGTCTGCAACCCAAACGCCCTGGGTGTCAAGCGTTCCTAAGCTTAGAACGTAGCCTTGTTCTAGGACTTCTATAATTTGTTCTTTTAAGTTAGGCATGGTCATTTTACGGAATTATTCTTTAAGTAATGGATCCAGTTTACCTTTTGCATCAAGTGCGTACAAATCATCGCAGCCGCCAATGTGTTTTCCATTGATGAAAATCTGCGGTACGGTCATACGGCTGGATTTTGTGATCATTTCTTGTTGGAGTTTTTCGCTATTTGTAACATTAATCTCTTGGAATTGAACGCGTTTTTTGGCAAGGAGTTGTTTTGCGCGAATGCAGTAGGTGCAATTGTCCTTGGTATAGATGATGACTGTTGGCATTTTTGGCATGGCGGTTCGGCTTTTCTGTCTTATAAATACTTTTTCCTGATCAAGCACCAAAATCCATATAAAGCAGTTTTGCTCTTGGATTTGTATGTCTAAAATCCATGTCCTTAGTGAAGAATTAATTAATAAAATTGCTGCGGGTGAAGTTATTGAGCGACCTGCTTCTGTTGTTAAAGAGTTGATTGAAAATGCGCTTGATGCGGGTGCAACTGTTGTTAAAGTTGTTGTAAAGGAGAGTGGGAAAAAACTTATCTCGATTGCTGATAATGGTACTGGGATGGATGAGGCGGATGCACGCAAGGCGCTTCTTCGGCATGCGACGAGCAAGATTGCGTCGTATGATGATTTATTGGCTGTTAGTACACTTGGTTTTCGAGGTGAGGCACTCGCGAGTATTGCCGCGGTTTCACGGTTGTCAATTATTACCAAAACGGCGGAGGGTCTTGCGGGGGTGAATGTTCTTGCGGATGCTGGGAGGATTGTGAATGTGCTTCCCATTGGCGCAGAGAGAGGAACGACAATTGAAGTCCATGATCTTTTTTATAATACGCCTGCTCGCCGAAAGTTTCTTAAGACTGACCCGGTGGAGCTTCGTCATATTGTTGATGTCGTGTTGAGTTATGCTCTGGTGCGAACAGATGTGTCGTTTAGTTTGTATCATGAGAATCATGAATTGGTTAATGCACCCCAAGTGCTTGATGGAAGAGCACGTCTGGCCGCTATTTATGGATTGCAGACAGCACGGGATTTATTGGAAGTGAAATATGGAAGTGAGGGGATAGGGGTGCTTGGTTATATCTCAAAACCCCATGATTGTCGCAATGATAAGAGTTCGCAGACCCTTTTCATTAACGGGAGACTTGTTCGTAATAACGATCTTGTCAAAGCTGTCTATGAAGGGTATCACTCCACACTTTTTGTCAATAAGCATCCCCTATTAGTATTACATTTGACTCTCGATCCTCTCTCGGTTGATGTCAACGTTCATCCGCAGAAAACAGAAGTGAAAATCGAGCAGCGAGATGTGGTGGAGAGAGTTCTTACGACCGCTGTACGCCAAGCTCTCCAGGCTAACAATCTCATTCCTGTTCTTGATTTTAAGAGTGAGGATCAGCGGACGCTCGTGCTTGAAAGTCCTGTCTTGAAAGAGGGATCATCATTATTAAAGCCTGTGAAGTCACTCTTTAAGTCGGCTGGTCCAAAAGAAGTTTCTCAATATCTATTCGAGCAGAGTGATCAGAGAATTCTTGCTGTCCATGAGGAGATTGCGCCGTTTCCGGCATCACACGCAATTCATTCAGATCTAAATTCAGATCTCTCTGATCCTGGTTACTTTGGATCTTCGATGAGCAAGTCAGTTACTTCTATGACTTCTGTTTCTGGTAATGAAGATCAGCGAGGAATATCTGCTGGTGAACAGAACGTGACTTCTCTGCGCGTTGATTTACATTCACAAACGACGCATGAAGCGGTGAGCGAGGGAACAGTGTTGCCCGCAATGCGTATTCTTGGACAAATCCACAAAACATTTTTTGTTGCGGAGACTGCGGGGGGAGTTCTCTTTATTGATCAACATGTTGTTGAAGAACGGGTTCTGTATGAGAAATTCATGAAGCAGTACTTTGATTCTGCTATTGCTGTGCAGACATTATTACGCGGGGAAGTTTTGGATTTGACTCCTATGCAGCGTGCAGTGATTGCTGAGAGGCAGGAGAGCCTCGCTTCATTTGGGTTTATAGTTGAACCATTTGGGGGGGGATCTTTTGTGTTGAAGAGTGTACCTTTACTCTTTGGCCGCATGCAGCCTAAAGAGTTGTTGTATTCAATTCTG
>CAYIEX010000028.1:0-16219 GCA_964362485.1 uncultured Methanosarcinales archaeon
GCCGCTGGTCCCTCTGCCTTCTAAAACATCAGTGGGGCATCCCCATTCATGAGATGGGTGAGTATCTTTGCGCTCCTTCATCCGCTGGCGGTGTATGGCATGTTTGCGAACCACGCGTGGAAGGCAAATGCCTTGATGTTCCCACTCTAGCCGGTAGCGAACGCTGGTGCTGTCAAAAGAGTAATAAAGGCTACGAATTTATTGCTGGACAGGTGAGCTAGATGAAAAAAGGTGAGATAAGCGTACTAGTAACAATAATTATCTCGCTAGCATCATTCTTTGTCGTGAGTGCAGCAATCGTAAATTTTCTCAATAACAGTGATGATAAAGCAGTCGAAAACGCCTGCCATAGTTCCATTCTTGCTAGAGCTGAAACGGCAATTCGTGTTGGAGGTAGCGATAGTGCTCTTATGTCAGCCTCGATTCGTACCATCCCCGCTGTTTGTAAAACGATTGATAAAAAAATCCAAGGCGATCGTGATAAAATAAAAAAACAAATGGCTGAAAAAGTCGCTCGTTGCTGGTGGATGTTCGGTGAAGGGAAATATGAAGAAATCCTCAGTGATAACGTTGATGTCAGTTTCTTACCTACCCTTTTCGGAACAGGGTCCCTCGATAATCAGTGCTTCGTCTGTTATACCATGATTATAGATCAAGATAAAATTGAGCCAGGCGAAGGTGGCGACTGTCGATCGAATCCAGACAATTGCCCAATCGAAGCAGGAGAATTCATGCAATTTTTGTATGAACAGCCCAAATCTCTAGTGGAACAAACATGTAAAGATGGATCATGTACTGCGTGTGAACAAAAGCAAGATTGTAAAGAAGGCGAATTCTGTTATAATGGTCAATGTACTCCCGGAATCAGTTATCTTCAGTATGTTCAATCCAAGGAAGGTCCAGGACAAGTTGGGTTTCTTACAGACTCAATAAAAGGCGACCACGCCTATGCTCTGACATTTTTACCCAAGAATCGTGCTTTAGGCGGCAGCACTTGGCGTGGTGCATTAATCACGGCGGGAGGGATAGCAATTAGTGGAATTGGTGGTTTTATTTGTACAACGCCTGCCGCCGCCGCGTGCCCCTACATAATTGGGGTCGGAGCGACTATTGCAGGCGTTGGTGGGGCTGATGCAGGGATTGCTTCAAGACAATCCAACCTCGTTGATGCTCCTAAATTCAAACAAATATTTAGTGAACGAGAATATAGCTCCATATACATTTCAGATCTTACTACCGCTCAACAATACTGCAGCGCCGGCGACATAAATGGAAATTAGGTGAAATCATGAAATCAAAACTAAATCCCACAAAATCCAAAAAAGGTTCATCCGATATGTGGTGGGTAATTATTGGAGGAATCATCGCTCTTGTTGCTGTGATATTAATCATCTTATTCGTTCGTGGCGCTCTTGGAAGGAGTCAGGGCGTCACCGACGGGCAGTTTGATTCTTTTGGTGACCTTGATTGTGATAAAGCAACCAACTTTTTGGATACCTGTCCCTGTTCCCCAACTATCCAGAACAAAGAACAACTCGGTGATCAAGCTTGTCCCATTCCCGGTAGCACTTGTGAACAAACCCCTTCATGTAAACCGCGATGAAACGAGCCAATACCACCCTCAATGTACTTTTAGGAGTGATCATTGCCGTAATTATTGTCCTTGCTGCTACAAAAGCAGGAGCAAAACTCATTGCCACCAGTGATCAAGGTAAAGATAGTCTCAACGATTTTGTAACGAGTCTAAAATCTGTTATCCAAGCAGAGAATCAGCATGAAAGACAACGAGGAATACTTATATTAGATAAGGAGACGATGGTAGCGTATTTTACAGCTACGCAAATCAAAACCAGCGTACAAGCTCGTCGTGGAGAATCAGACTTACCTCCCTACAATGAAATTGGAGAAGTACATACTATCACCCTCAATCGCCCTTCTTCTTGTACACAAAATAAGCCCTGTTTCTGTTTCATTTCAGAATTTGAGTATACTGGGGGAATTAACAATTTAGCATTTAATCCCGTTGATTCCCTGTGTCATACCCTTGAATTCCCTCTTTACTATCAAGAACAGAATAATGATCCTTATGATTGTAGTATTGGAATCCAAAAATACGACCCTGCGTATTCAAAATATAAAATCTCGTATCAGTGCCAAGGTGGCTTCTTTATCGATCGTGGTGTAATTCGAAGCGAAGATTCATCGATATCCACGGAGTATAGCAACGACGCCAAACCAATTCTTGACAATCCTAAGCGCACCGCATTTGTTATCGCCAAAGAAAGCGATGGTGTTAAAATCATTGAATTAAAACCATGAACAAAAAAGGTATTAATGTTGTACTTTTCCTCTTTGAATTAATCTTTGTCATAGCTGCAATTGGTCTCGCCATTCTTGCTGTCAACCGTGCTGCCAATGAAGAAGAAATCGTAAAGCAAAATATGGCAACGGACCTTGTCATGATGATCAATACTCTTGTCGGTCTTCCCGGCGATGCTCTCGTTGGCTACCCTTATGATACGAAAGAATATTCATTTATTCTCACTTCCAAGCAACTTACCATCTACACGAAGGGTGATAAAAACCCACTTCATCGTGAACTCATTTTACCTGCTGATTACACGGCCCTTGGCGCACTCGAAAATTCTCCCACCCTGTGCATTGAAAAGAAGAAAAAAGACATTATTCTTGCAACATGTCCTTCGAGTGATACTTCTTCTGGTGATGTATCATGAGCGAAGGTGATAGTTTTGAACTTGGACATAAAGTAATCTTTGGACTTATAATTGGCATTCTCACAACCATCGCTTTCATCGCATTTGTAGGTCTTCTTGCAACCTATAAAAGTAATCTCCTACACACTCCCACCTCACTTCGCGCCGAACTAATCACCACACGCTTTACCCATAGCCCTTCGTGTTTTGCCTACGAAGATCCAACAACACACCGTATTTATGCAAGATCAATTGATCTAAGTAAGTTCTCCACCGAACAGATGAATGGATGTTACACTCCGCCGCAAGGTTCCGGGTATGAACGATACAATTTTCGGTTAGTACTCGAGCGAAACCAAAAGGAAGTGCAAACAAATAATTATAACTTCGCTGACGATTTCACGCTCTACCAAAAGATTATAGTCTATGATGGCACGACCATTCGGCCCGACACTCTCATCATTTATGTCCAAGAACCATGGCATCAAAAAGGCCTTGCCGGGCAAACAAGTTCGGGGGTTATCTCATGAACCGCAAAGGTATCCTCAATGATTTTGTCGATGTCGTCCTTTTGATGATAGGGATCGCTATTCTTGTCATCTTTATTGGTACAATTTTATACAATGGTAAAGTAGGAGCCGTCAAAGCAACAGGAATCATGACGTACCGTACCAATCTCATGCAAGACTATGTTCTTGATATAAAACAGAGCACAACCCAAGAACAAACCGTGCTAACATATCAAGAATTAACAACAAAACTTGATTTTATTGCACGCTTTGGGTATGTAGAGGGGTCAAGCGACGATCCATTTGTCCAAGCAAAAAAAGAGGCCTATGAAAAATGAATCAGAAAGCCTCATTATATCATTACATCATTCCCGGATTCATCCTTGCCATGGGTCTATTTGCCTACATGACGTTTGATCTTCCTGTTCCTGCAACAAAAGGAGTGTGGCACATGAGTGTTATTCGTGCCAGTATCGCCGCAGAAGGTGATTTAGTCTTAATAGAGCAGGCGGCCAGAGACGCAATAAAGACAGTAACTCGAGAGGGCAATGATCATTTCTTCACCCAAGATCACGGTTGTGGTACGCACAACGGGTTATCTATTATCTCACCCTCATGTCATCTTTCCGCGAGTGATGACTTCCTCCAAAAACTCACCGAAAAACTTTCCGTTACCAACATTCCTTATGTTCTCACGTATGAAGATGGGTATGTTATTGGAACAGCGCAGAAAAATAAA
Source organism: uncultured Methanosarcinales archaeon (assembly GCA_964362485.1). Taxonomy (GTDB): domain Archaea; phylum Nanobdellota; class Nanobdellia; order Woesearchaeales; family GW2011-AR9; genus CAMAVK01. Next base: position 3,963 of record CAYIEX010000028.1, read on the forward strand.
ATCATCGCCTCCTCTGCCTCCTATATCCCTACTGAAAAAAGGTCAGCTGGTCTATTTGAAACATATGACGCTGCTCTCATTCGACCCTTTCTATTCCGTTATGAGTATAACCCCAGCTTTCGCATTGCTGCTTCCAATCCTACACTCAACATCGTTGAAAAACTTGATTATGCTCAAGCAATAATCTCCTCGTGCCATAGCTCTTTTGATTTGGAAGCTTGTATTTCCGCAAACTCACCCTATACTTTTTGTGAAGCTGATGTTGTAAACAACAAACGGCTTGTAACCATCTGCCAAGGCGACACCAAAATTGTTGTCCTCGATCTCACCCCCACCTCTCCTCCCAGTATAACAGACTTCACCATTACAACACAGTCTGACTACTACGAAATCCGTTTCCCTGTCGTTTCCTTCGTCAATCACTATACTCTTCATCATACCAATGCTGCGCGCCTTGAACGAAAGTTAGAACAAACTCGGGATCCCGCAGTTCTCTTTGATGATATTTCCCCCGCATTTGATGAATTTCATCGATTCATCATTCTTGAGCCTCAACCTTGTTCAGCAGAGAAGTTGCCCGAGATAGCATATGATTGTTCAGGAATTATTACTTTTTATCTCCCTAAGACACCTACAATTTCTGCTTCTATGATCACTATCACTTCTACATTTAACAATAAAGAATCACTTGTTGACCATTTCGAAACTTTAGAAGCAGCATCTCCTGTGGCAGAAATTCCCTCTTAAACTACTCCATAACCTAAAACCTTATAAAGAGATTTTTATCCTATTTGCCAGGTGAAATAATGTTCAAAATCCCTCTAGCACAACTTAAAGAAAAGATCGTTCAAAGTGGCAAAATAACAAGTAAAGATCTTGACACTAAAATTAAAGAAAAAATTAATGATCTCTCCGGCCTTATTTCTGAAGAAGGGGCAGCCCACATCATTGCCAACGAACTAGGCATTCAAGCTATGAGTGCTGATCAAGCGAAGCTTAAAATCAAAGAAATCTATGCAGGCATGCGCAGCGTTGTCACTGCAGGTAAAGTTGTTCGCAAATTTGATATCCGTGAATTTGCCAAAGGTGACAATAAAGGTAAAGTTGCATCACTAATAGTGGGCGACGAGACTGCAACCATTCGCGTCGTCTTTTGGAATGATCAAGTTGATTTTTTCAATAAAGTCAGTGAGGGCGACATTATTGCAGTTAAAGAAGCCTATGTTCGTGAAAATAATAACAACAAAGAGTTACATCTTGGTGATAAAGCAACCGTTGAAATCAATCCCGCTGGAGAAGTAATTACCGTAGTTCGCCAGACCGCTACAGGGGAACGTAAAAAAATAGGCAGTCTCGCCGCTGGGGAGGATGGGTGTGAGATTATTGGCACAATCGTTCAAGTATTTGACCCACGTTTTTGGAATGTCTGCCCGCAGTGTAATAAGAAAGTAACTGACGGGGGTGGTAAATTTCAGTGCGGCGAGCACGGCGCTGTAAATCCAGGGATATCATACGTCCTCAATGTTATTGTTGATGATGGTTCAGGCAACATTCGTACGGTTTTGTGGAAGAATCAAACAAATCAACTCTTAGGCAAAACAGAAGCAGACCTTTTCAAGTTCAAGGAAAATATCACTGCATTTGAAGAAGTCAAAACTGACCTTCTTGGTGAGCAGTGCAAAATGACGGGAAGAGTTCAACGAAACGACATGTTTGACCGGTTAGAATTCAACGCTCAAACAATCGAACGGGCTCGTGTCGAAGAAGAATTACGAAGGTTGGAAAAATAAGTTAGTTGGCAATCTACAATCGATAAAAGACTTCATTGTCTGATACTTTCCATTTTTCCTTAAAATAATCAATTATCGCGTTTCCATCCGGTCTTGTGCTTACATCCCTCCATTCCTCAAATTTCTGCTGAGATCGTTCCTTTACTGCAATGCGAAATCCAAATTCTAGCTGCGATTTTTCATTTATGTTGTATGTTACATCCTGGCTCACTCGAAATTGTTCAATTCGACCAGTTAAGATTTTATACTTTGGACTAGATTCTTCTCTTTGTACTCGGGTAATAGAAATAACATCAAGAATAGGTGAAATAGGTGCTTTAATTGTTGTACCATCTGCTCTATACAAAAATTGTTCTAAAACTCGTCCATCAAGATCAGTCCATTCTGGTACATATAAGCGCATCGAGTATTAATTGGCCATTTCTTTATAAATCCTTGGCAAGTCACTACTTAGACAAGACACTACTCATTAAAAAGATAAACACATTATTAAATCCCAATTATTTGCATAATAAACATGCTTTACCCCACTCATCTTCTCCTTGGAATTATCATGTTTCTCATTTCTCATCAGTATCTTAGCGGAGGTAATGTAATTATCTTCTTTCTGATTCTCATGGTCACTTGTTTGTTTCCTGATATTGATGAAGAACATAGTCTTATCAATCGTGCCACAGGACCATTCGGAACAGTAATAGCATTTCTGACCAAACATCGTGGTATTTTTCACTCCCTTTTACTCTACCTTGGATTATTCATTACGGTGTCACTTATTTGGAATAATTATTATGCTTGGGCAATCCTTTTAGGCTATCTAGCTCATCTCGTTGGTGACGGGATTACTCCCATGGGTGTTAAAATATTTCACCCCCTCCACGATTTTAAAATCCGTGGCCCGATTCGTGCCGGCAGTACCCTTGAAGGAATTCTTTTAATAATACTCATAGTAGTTGTAATCAACAACGTGTGGTTCTAACATTGTAAGCCACTCCCGCACTGGACAACCTTAGCCCTTCTTTATTAACCCCTCAATGCATAATACCTCTATCAGCCACAAATCGTGACTGGTCCTCACCGACGCCAAAATGGCTCGGCTGAAATAAAACGCGAAAGCAAGAGGCAAATAAAATGCAAACAACAACAATAGCGCCAAGCGCAAATAGATATATAAGACCAAGAGTAGAGCCAAAAAGCGAAACCAAGCCTGAATTAAAAACAGAAGCAGTAAACCACCCAGAAAAGAAGTTCCGTGCAGGATCAGTAACCGCCACCATTTGGCTCAATAAAAGCCATAATGCCAAAGGCGAAGATGGCGAATACTATACCATCACGATGGAACGCAGCTACACCGATAAAGAAGGCAAGTGGCAAACTACAAATTCTTTGCGAGTAAACGATCTACCAAAAGCAACAATCGTATTACAAAAAGCATACGAGCATATAGTCCTGCAGGAGCAAGATTTATCTAAAGGAGGGAACTAAAGATGGCAAAAGTAAAAGCAGAAACAAAAGAATTATTGGATGTCGAATTTGACACTCCCGTACAAGCAAAAACAGAGCTAAAAATGGAAAAATTAACGATTCAAGATTTACCTGGTGTAGGTGCAGCAACCGCCGAAAAACTCGAAGCCGCAGGGTTTCGTGACATGATGTCAGTAGCAGTTGCTACTATTGGTGAGCTAGCTGAAACCGCCGGTGTCTCCGAGGCAGTTGCCCGTAAAATGATCAATGCTGCTCGCGACAGCATGAAAATGGGTTTTGAAACAGGTATCGAAGTTCTTAAAAAAAGACAACTTGTGAGTAAGTTTAGCACAGGCAGCCCCGCCTTTGACGCTTTAATGGGAGGCGGTTTTGAAACAGGTTGTATCACCGAGTGTTTTGGTGAATTTGGCTGCGGTAAAACGCAAATCGGCCACGCCCTTGCGGTAAACACCCTCAAAGAAGACCCTGATTCCTATGCCGTGTACATAGACACCGAAAACACCTTCCGCCCCGAACGTATTCGTCAACTGGCCGAAGGTGCTGGAGTAAATCCCGAGGATGCCCTCAATCGTATTATGGTTGCACGTGCATTCAACTCTGATCATCAAATGCTCTTAGCAGAAAAAATTGAAAGCTTAATCCACGAACAAAAAAAGAAAGTTCGCTTGGTCGTAGTTGATTCGCTAACAAGCCACTTTCGCGCTGAATTTATTGGTCGAGGAACCCTCGCTGAGCGGCAACAAAAACTAAACCGGCATATGCATCAACTCGCTAAGGTTGCTAGTAGCTTCAACCTCTGTGTGTACGTCACAAATCAGGTAATGGCTAAACCGGATCAATTCTTTGGTGATCCAACAACCGCAATTGGTGGGCACGTCGTTGGCCACGCTTCTACTTTTCGCATCTATTTGCGTAAAGGTAAAAAAGGAACCCGTGTTGCAAAATTAATCGACGCACCCAACCTTCCTGACGGAGAAGTTGTCTTTGAAGTCCGCGAAGATGGACTTCATGATGCACTTTAAATTTTAATTTGTTTCTTTATTTATTTCTTATATTCTTTTGTATCCTTTGTATCACATTATTGTTTCCGATCTAATCTGGTACCGATAAACCCAATCCCTGTGCCACTCCACGTAAATACTCAGCACCATCAAGAATTATACCCGCTTGCGGAGAAACTCTCAAACGTTCTTTGTGCAAACCAAGATCGAGGCATTCTTGCACTAACGAACGCTGGTATCCTTCTCTATCCGCATGACGATAGACATCAGCAATAAGCCCATTTTTCATCCTTTCACTTAAATCTAAGCCCAGTGGTTTCAAAATATCAAAATAAACGTGAATAAAACCTTGTTCTCCCATGCCCTTCTCTACTTCTTCTCTTCCCACATACACACGAAATTTATACTCTTCCGGTTTCCAGTTGCGAGGTGTTCCGGGAATATCATGATAGTGGCAAGGAATGTTTCCTTCTCGTTCACTCCAAAACGCTCTTTTGCATTCAAGCACATCTACCATAATGCTATGTCCTACCATTCCCGCCGGACCTTCCACATACTTTGCTGTTGGGAGCATAAAAGTATCTTTCCCTAAAGCAAAGTTAACTCCCGTGATTTTACCAAGACGAACTGTCCCATTGTATGCATTAAAGCCGGGCGCGGCAGCACATCCCCTTCTGCTATGTGAATACCCATGTTCACCAACAGTGGCGATAGGCTGACCAATAAAAGGCTCCATTTCTCTCCTAAAATAGCGTTGGGCTTCTTTCATGCGTTCCTGATCAGAACTAAATGAGACCGATTTAATAAGTTGTTCAAGCGTTATTGTTTTATTATCTCCTAGTTGAATCTCCATTCTCCGATCAAAGTGATCTTCTCTTTTATCCTTTTCTCTTCTGAATAACTCCTTTTTACCATCACCTTTTTATATCGTGGAGTCTTTTTATCAGATACAGATATATGGAGGAATGTATCAATGAATGAAACCGAGCAAGTAGCTCCTGTTAAAGTTGGGGAGACCCATGATGTAAGTATCAATGCCGTTGGTGGAAAAGGTGATGGAATTGCCAAAGTTAAGGGATTCGTCCTCTTCATTGCCAATGTGAAAAAAGGCGATTATGTTCGAATTAAGATTACCAAAGTACTTCCTAAAGTGGGTTTTGCTGAAGTGGTCGAAAAACTTGAACGGCCACAAAATACCCGCTTTACAACTGTAAGCACACAAGAACTTCATCAGATGCGAGAAGAACGACCTTCTGTTCACTATGAAGACACCGAGGATTTTGGTGAGGAGCAACATTGAATGCCACAACTCTTTGTGGTCATTCATTTATTCCAAGAACTTCAACACAATATTAACTCCCTACTTGGGGAATTGTCTTTTTTTAAACACCATTTGAAACCAGTAAGCCCTCATCACTTGTATCTCACACTCTAAGAAATAAGGTAAGAAAAGAGTTTATGCTTTAACTCCTCACTACCTACCTATTATCCTTGTCCTGCCGCTCGGTCCAGTACATCTGCTTATGTCCCTTTCCTTCATACATTGTGACTAACTCCAACGCTTTCTGATAAGTCAAATCTTCCTCTACGGTGAATTTATTGCCATGATCATCTTGACGGAGAACTTTGTACAAAGTTTGAGGAACCATGATCCTCATCAGCAGATCTCCTTCTTTATTAGCGTTTCACACTCATTTTCTTTTTCTTTCTATCTCTGTGACTGAAACATTAAAAAACTCATCCCTCTTCCACCCCTAAAAAGAGGTGTTTCGTATGTCGTACATTGCCTGGTTTAAAGAGCTCACCAAAGATTCCATTCCCACAGCAGGTGGTAAGGGGGCTAATTTAGCTGAGATGTACAAACTGGGTATTCCCGTTCCCAACGGTTTTGCCATCACTGCTCAATGTTATCAAGAATTTGTCACCAAAACAGGTCTCCAACCAAAAATCCTCGCTCTTCTCAACAATCTTGATCCTGAAAATAACAATCAGCTCCAAAAAGTCTCCGAGCAGATTCAAGAACTCGTAGTTAACACCCCTCTTCCTCATGATATGGCTGAAGAGATTGTTGATGCCTATGGCCTTTTAGGTGCCAGTAAAAAGATCGCAAGTGAGATCGTACACGGAAAAGACACCTTCGTCGCAGTGCGCTCAAGTGCCACCGCTGAAGATCTTCCCTCCGCTTCATTTGCAGGACAGCAAGCAACATTTCTGAACGTAATAGGAAAAGATAACGTACTGCATGCCGTACTTGGCTGCTGGGCATCACTTTTTACTGCACGCGCAATCTACTACCGCCAAAAAAATAATTTTGAACACAGTAAAGTTTTCATTTCGGCGATTGTTCAAAAAATGGTTAACTCTGAAAAAGCAGGTATCATGTTTACTATAAATCCTGCAACTAATAATGGAAACGAGATCGTTGTAGAGTCTATTTATGGACTAGGAGAGATGATTGTTGGTGGTGAAGTCAACCCAGACCTATACATCATCAACAAATTCACCAAAGACATCGCTAAACGTGAAATTCGCAAACAAACAGAAGGGCTCTTTCGTAATAGTGTTGGCATGAACGAAAAACTTTACATCCCGCCTTCCCTTCAGGAAAAACAGAAAATTACAGACACACAAATCAAAGAGCTTGCTGCATTCGGAGAACAACTTGAGAATCATTACGGCCTTCCCCAAGATATTGAATGGGCGGTTGAAGATGAAAAGGTGTATATCGTTCAAACACGTGCCATAACGACGTACAAAAAGTCGAGTGTTCCAACTATCCCCGCCGCCAATAGCCCTTCTCCAACTAAAAACAACATTCTTCTCCACGGTGAAACTGCCTCTGCTGGATTCTATAGCGGTATAGTAAAAGTTGTCAACAATCCCCAAGAACTCAGCAAAATCACAAAAGGCGATATCCTTGTAACCGAGATGACCACACCCGACATGGTTCCTGCCATGCAACGCGCTGGCGCAATTATCACCAACGCGGGGGGGATGACATGCCATGCTGCAATCGTCTCACGTGAGATGGGTACCCCCTGCATAGTTGGCACAGAAAAAGCCACACACCTCCTAAAAGATGGACAAATTGTAACCGTTGATGCAACTGCCGCAGTCGTGTATGATGGTCGTATGGAAGCGCAAGTCTCGCAACAACCCCCAGCTCCCCTAGCGACAATCCCACCATCTGACATACTAACCGCTACTGAAATTAAAGTAATCCTTGATCTACCTCAGATGGCCCAAAAAGCCGCCGCCACCGGTGCCGATGGGGTTGGCCTGGTTCGCTTAGAAATAATCATTGCGCAAGGAAGTATTCATCCTGCCGAGTACATCCGTCAAAATAAAACTGCAGACTATGTCAAACACCTCAGGGACAACATCCGCATCATTGCTCAAGCATTTGACAAAAAGCCAGTCTGGGTGCGCTGCTCCGATATGCGTAGTGATGAATATCGTAATTTAGTCGGCGGCGATAAAGAACCAAAAGAAACTGATCCCATGATCGGCTGGCACGCCATTCGCCGACTTCTTGATGAACCTCAAATTCTTGAAGCCGAGTTTCAAGCCATTAAAGAGCTCCACGATGAAGGTTTGAAAAACGTTGGCATCATGATTCCATTCGTCATTCGCACTGAGGAAGTTCGCAAAGCCAAAGAAATCATGCGTAAAGTCGGTCTTGAACCATGTAAAGATATTCAATTTGGTATCATGGTTGAAACACCGGCTGCGTGCTGGATTATTGGAGACATTTGCAAAGAAGGAATTTCCTTTGTCTCGTTCGGAACAAACGATTTGACGCAGCTCACCCTGGGAATCGATCGTAATAACGAACGCTTATCTAAACTCTTTGATGAAATGCACCCTGCCGTTCTCGGTGAGATCGCGCGTGTCATTAAGACATGTAAGAAATATGGTGTTACAACTTCCATTTGCGGCCAAGCTGGATCACGCCCCGAAATGGCTGAATTCCTCGTTCACCAAGGTGTTGACTCCATTTCCACCAACGCCGATGCGGTTGCAACTATTCGTCGTACGGTTGCTCGTGTTGAAAAGAAATTGATGTTGGAGATGGAAAGAGGTCGTGTTTAATATTTAAATTATTTTTTTTGCTTCATTGCAGTATCCATCTCTCCCATAATTCTTTCCTGGTATTGTTTCAAATTCGCGAGTTCCTCTCTACTTGGCTGATTATCATAAAGATAACAAAGCGCATCAACACCAAACGTATCTATAATCGGTTTCACAAGATGTGCTCCAACTTTGTACGTGTTCTCTCTAATTTCTTTTAATGCTTTTTCGCCACGAGGAATACTGTCATCCGTCAGTTGGTTAGGAACATCACTCAATTTCATACTTACATACTCGGCTGTTCCTTCAATAATAAGACGCGTCGCCAGCATTTCGGGAGAAGCGTGGGGTTCAAAATTTTGAAAAACCCCTCCTGCACACTCCTGAGCCATATAATAATGAACCGTTTCGTGGTGAACAGTGGCATCAATTTTTTTTTCTAGTGATATTTCTTGCGAATCACCGTACTCGTGCTCTAATAGTAAACTTCGGATAAAAATCGTATTCCCTCTTCCAGGATAAACCGCAATCGCCGAGTCTGGTAAACTTGGATCGCCAAGAGGAACATCAAAGTCAAGAATAGGGGGAATAATTGTAATCCCAAATCGTCGTTGTTCTTCGGTATAGCGAGAACGATTAATATTAATGTGATTCTCAACTTCTGTAGACCGACCCATACGTAAGTAAACGTTATGGGCAAAAGATGCTGCACCAGCAAATAAAGCTAATCCAACCGCATAGGGAAAAATCTTATCAGCACGTTTTATTGAACTATGTTTCATATCCTATTGAAAACAAGCCTACTTTATATATGTTGTGCTAAATTAATCACTTAGCAGTGACTACTCTCTTCCGCTGTGGTCGTATCGGAATCCGGGTAATCTTTTTACACTCCAAGCAGCGAATGATGACCTTTCCATACCGTACCCTAATTGTCGCATTCTTGCCCGAAACAAGATACTTATAGCAGTGCGAGCAATATTGGCGTTTATATTCTCTGGGCATACGTAATTTCACTTTCATCGCAACTTTACGTGCCATCTGAACATAGCGATGAGAAAGAGCTGAATCCGTTGCAAACATCGTATGTGCTTCATCAAAGAGAATCCTCAAACGCTCGCGCGCAATATTTTTCAACTGGTCCTTTGAAACCACGTGCTTAGCCATAACATAAAGAAGACCAACTCATTTTAAATAACTATTGTTGGAGTAAATCCCAGTCACCTCATCCACCACAATAATTGCGGTTCTACCGGATCATCTCGCTTCTCCAATTTCAGTGGTACGTCGAAATAATTATAAACTAGGCTTCGCTCAAAACACGATGCCTGCAGGTCGACCAACCAAAAGTCAAATCCGTCAAAACATAATCGAAATTCTTCACCACACAGGACCAATGTATGGCTACCGAGTTGCCAAGATTTACAACGAAGTATTTCCCCACGCAACCCAGCGTAGTATTTACTATCATCTTCATAAAGGTACTCAGACCAAAGAGATCACCCTCAATAAAATTGAGGAAGAAAAAGGCGAATTCTCCTGGGGTTCAACCGTTGAGAAGATCTACTACGAGCTAGGGCCAGAGGCGCAAGCTAAGGGCGATAAGCGAGTTAAGGAGTTTTTGCAGAAATGAGTCCTACTCCCTTCCAACTCAAAGTCTACCAGCTTTGCTCCCAAATCCCTCAAGGCAAAGTCACAACCTATCAAGAAATCGCAAAGGCTCTCCATACTAAAGCCTACCAAGCTGTCGGTCAAGCCTTACGCTGCAACCCTTATGCACCAAAAATTCCCTGCCATCGAGTTGTCGCCAGTAATGGCAGTATAGGTGGCTTTATGGGTCAAACCACAGGTGATAAAATTACAACAAAAATTCAGTTATTGCGCAAAGAAGGAGTTACCATCATCAACAACAGAATTAATTTGCATCAATTCAACCATACTTTCTCATCGCGCTAAATTCCGATTTCACTTTTTATACTTTCATAGTAAAGAATATGCACCCTCAACTCTTCTTTTTTTAAATCTTTTTTCCAGAAACTATATAAATAAAGTCCCTCAAAAAACCATCTATGCCCATACTTAGTTTCACAACCAAAGTCCTTCAAAAAAGATATCTAACAGAAGACGTACTTTTCCTTTCACTTTCAAGGCCTGTTGATTTCAACTTTATAGCCGGACAGTTCATCAGTATTAAAATTCATGGTCAAAATCCTATCCAACTCGCACCCCCCATATCTCTTGCTCCCAAATCAGCAGCACCATTACGTACATTTCAAATGCGTTCCTATTCCATTTTCAGTCCTCCATCTCAACAAGAAAGTCTCGATCTCATCGTTAAAATAATCCCGGGCGGTTACGCTTCTGAAGTTTTTAGCAAGACTCAAGTGGGTGATGAATTTGAAGTAAAAGGGCCACTGGGTCACTTTGTATTTGATAATGCCAGCGGCAATCAAGAACATTGGTTTATTGGTGCAGGAACTGGAGTTACCCCTTTATACAGTATGATTAAAGAACATCTGAATAACCATCCAACGCAACTCTTCAAGTTAATCTTTGGAGTACGTTCTAAAAAAAACCTATTTTACCATGAAGAATTCCAAAAAATGGAATTAACGCATCCCAATTTTGAATACACTCCTACCCTTAGCCGTGATGAGTGGCATGGTGCCAAAGGGCGTGTTCAAGCTCATCTTCATGGAGATCTCTCAGGCAAGACATATTACATTTGTGGGTTAAAAGAATTAATTATTGAAACAAAAGAACTACTCATAAAATCCGGCGTGGAACCAAAGAATATCCGTTTTGAAAGATTTAATTGAGATGCGAGATTTTCCACGGGGCCCAACAAAGCAAAAAAATTATTAACCTCCTACTCGTTCATTCCAAAAAGAGAGGAAACCACCATGAAAATTTCTATTACAAAAGAATTAGATCCAAAATCCGATGCCCTTGTTATCGGTATCTTTGAAGGCGACAACTACCGTAAACTCCCTGGAACACTTGCAACAGATATTGATCTTGCCATTAAAAGAGAGCTTTTTTGCGTCAGGTACGGCGAGACTTTCCTTGCCAAAGCGGGCGCTCTTCCATATTTCAAAATACTTGTGCTTGGATTAGGTAAAAAAGAAGAGTTTACCCTTGAAAAATTGCGTAAAACAATAGGAAAAACTATCAAATCTATCAAATTATCAAAACTCGAGTCATTTACAACAAACCTTGCCGAGATATCGTCCACCCTATTTGATCCTATTCAACTCGGTCAAGCTCTTGCTGAATCCAATATCATGGGCAACTACAGCTTTCAGAATTATCTCGACAAAGAAAAACAAACAAGACCTCTCCTTTATGTTGCTCTCCAATGGACGAGAGATGAGAAACAACTCCAAGAAGGCTTGCGTATTGGTACCATCATTGCCGAGTCCGCTAATTTTGTAAAAAATCTGGTCAACGAACCAGCGAGTGTCGCAACACCAGTTTACATCGAAAAAGCCGCTCGCACTCTTGCCTCCACTGACAAAAAAATCAAAATTCGTGTCATGGAAAAAGACGAAATGAAAAAAGAAGGGCTCGGCTCGCTACTAGGTGTAAGTCAGGGCAGTGATCAACCCCCAAAACTCATTTTCCTAGAGTATCGTGGTGGGGGCGAAGACCCAGTTACTGCAATTGTAGGGAAAGGAATCACATTCGATAGTGGCGGATATAACATTAAACCAACTGGCTATATGGAAGACATGAAATCAGACATGGCCGGCGCCGCAGCTGTTCTTGGCGCTATGCGTACTATCTCTCAGCTTGGTCTCAAACGCAACGTGCTAGGCGTTATTCCCACCTGTGAAAATATGGTCAGCGGCGGTGCCCAGCGTCCCGGTGACATCGTGCGAGCCTATAACGGCAAAACAATCGAAATCACTAA